>QHWF01000432.1 GCA_003222455.1 Acidobacteriota bacterium | reverse complement strand
ATTCCAAATTCCGTCCGCATTCTGAATTCCGAATTCCCAATTCTGAATTAGTCGATCTCGATAATGCCGCTCGGCGGTCCTCCGACCATCGCGAATGCCGGTTCCGCCTTCGGCGTGGCTGGCGGTTCGACCTGCGGCGGCAGGCGCGGCAGCGCATACTGGTGGACCTCACGCGCGAGGTCGTCCTCGGTCGGCGCCGAGGGACGGCAGTACAGACGGACCCAGAGGCGGAGCAGCGGATCGGCAAAAGCGTACCGCTTCTGCCGGGCGATCACGAGATCCACGTCCTCGAGCCAGGACAGATAGTCCTTCGTCGAGCCCGGCGTCCGTCGGAGCCGCTGGGAAATCTCGGTGAGCGTGAGTCCTTCATCCTCGCCGAGAATCTCGAGGATGGCCTTGAGCGCCCCGTACCCGCGCGCGCGATGCAGGCGCAGCTCGTAACAGAAACCGCACTGGCGGGCGAGGCGCGCATCGGGGGAAAAGAGCGCAACCATCGCGCTCACGGCGTCGCCGCTTCCCGGCGTGCCGTGCTCGCGCATGGCGGCGAGCTCGTCGGCAATGGCGCGCACGTAGATCGGGCGGCCGTCGGCGAGGCTCAGGACCGTGCGCGCCAGGTACTCGGCTTCATGCGTGTCGGGACGTCGTGTTCCGGGCGGGGCCGGCAGATCGCTTTCATCCGCGCGCCTGCCCTCGGTACCCACCAGCCCGAGGATGTCGAGCGTGTCCTCGGACGTCAGCGCCGGCATGTGGATCACCTCGAAGCGGGCCGATCGGTCGCGCAGCAGCCGGAGTGCCCGAGCGATGTAGCGGCTCGTGAGCACGAAATGGTTACCGCTGACCGCAATGCCGTCGGCGAACTCGGACAGCACGCGCCGCAGGCCGGGGAAGCTCTCGAACGTCCGCAGCTCGAGAAACTCGTCGAGGAGAAAGGTGGCCGGCTGGCTCGCGGCGGTCGTCGCGTGGCCGAACAGACCGATCGTCGCGTCGAACGCGACACGCGCGCTGCCGGGACCCGGCGGCGGCGCCTCCGTGACGGGGAAGACCGACACGGCGGTCACCGCGCGAAGAAAGCGCTCAGGCGTCGTCGCCGTCCGTTCGACGTCGATGTACTGGGCGCTGGTCCGTCCGATCCGCTCCCGCAACTGCTGCAGGAGCGTCGTTCGTCCGCTGCCACATCCGCCTAGCAGGACCGGGATCCGGGACGGAGACGCATCGAGCGCCGCGGTGACGCGGCGGGCCAGAATCGTACGAGGGGTCAACATTCGCCTTCCTCACGCATCGGAATTCGAAGGTTTTCGCGAACAGCCGTCGCGATCGCTTCGGGATAGCCGGCATCGGCGTGACGCAGCACACCAATCCCGGGGTCGCACGAGAGTACCCGTTCGAGCCGGACGTCGGCGTCGGCCGAGCCGTCGGCGACGATCACCATGCCGGCGTGCAGCGAGTGGCCGATGCCGACGCCGCCGCCGTGGTGGACCGACACCCACGTGGCGCCGCTCGACGCGTTCAGCAGCGCGTTGAGGATCGGCCAGTCGGCAATGGCATCGCTGCCATCGCGCATGCCTTCGGTCTCGCGGTTCGGAGAGGCCACCGATCCCGTATCCAGATGGTCGCGCCCGATCACAATCGGGGCCTTGACCCGGCCCTCGCGGACCAGCGCGTTGAGGCGCAGCCCGAACCGGGCGCGCTCGCCGTAGCCGAGCCAGAGAATCCGCGCCGGCAGTCCTTGAAAGGCGACGCGCTCGCGGGCCAGGTGAATCCAGCGGACGAGCGCGGCATCGTGGCCGAACATCTCGAGCGCCGCATCGTCGGTGATCCGGATGTCGTCGGGATCGCCCGAGAGCGCGGCCCAGCGGAACGGGCCCTTGCCCTGGCAGAACAGCGGACGGATGTATTCGGGCACGAAGCCCGGCAGGTCGAACGCGTTCGCCACGCCGGCCGCCCGCGCCTGCGCGCGGATGTTGTTGCCGTAGTCGAAGGCGATGGCGCCGCGCTCGCGGAGCGTCAGCATCGCTCGCACGTGCATGGCCATGGCCGCCATCGATCGTTCGACATACTCCGCCGGACGACGCTCGCGGAGCCTGATCGCCTCGTCGAGCGCGAGGCCGTTCGGCACGTACCCGTTCAAGGCGTCGTGTGCCGAGGTTTGATCGGTCAGCACGTCCGGCGTCAGATCGCGCGCCACCAGTGCCGGCAGCACATCGGCGGCGTTTGCGCGCAGCCCGATCGATCGCGCCGTTCCCGTGCGCGTCCAGTCCGTGACGCGGTCGAGCGCTGCATCCAGGCTGTCAGTCGTTTCGTCGAGATACTTCGTCGCGAGCCGGCGCGCGATGCGCTGCCCGTCGACTTCGATGACAAGCGCAGCGGCGCCGTTCATGACGGCTGCCAGCGGTTGAGCGCCGCCCATGCCGCCGAGTCCAGCGGTGACGAAGAGGCGGCCCGTCAACGATCCGCCGAAATGCCGGCGCCCGACGGCGGCCAGCGTTTCGTACGTGCCCTGCACGATGCCCTGGCTGCCGATGTAAATCCAGCTGCCCGCCGTCATCTGTCCGAACATGGTGAGACCGCGATGCTCGAGATCGCGGAAATTATCCCACGTGGCCCATGCCGGTACCAGCAGCGCGTTCGCAATGAGCACGCGCGGTGCGCCAGGATGAGTATGAAAGATGCCGACCGGCTTACCCGACTGAACCACGAGTGTTTCGTCGTGCTCGAGCGCTGTCAGCGAGCGCACGATGGCATCGAAGGCCGCCCAGTTCCTCGCCGCCTTTCCTGAGCCGCCGTAGACGATGAGATCGTCGGGCCGCTCGGCGACCTCAGGATCCAGATTGTTCATCAGCATCCGCAGCGCAGCCTCCTGGGGCCATCCCTTGCACGTCAGTGCTGCGCCGCGCGGTGCTCGAACGATCCGGGTGAGAATTGCCATGAACCTGACGCTGACGCGGAATACTAGACCTTAAGAAGCGGCGCGAACGTTGTCAAACTGAAAATGCAAAATTTTTCACTTGACTCGTCCGTTGCACGCGGCATCCAGCTCGCCCGATGCAACCAGGGCAACGATCGCGGCGATGTCCGGCGCCAGTGCGCGGTCCTGATCCAGCGCCGGCACATCCGCCCGCACCCGCGCGTGCACACGCGCGAGCGCCGGCGACGTGGTGAGCGGCGCCAGCAGATCGATGGCCTGGCACGCGCAGAGCAGCTCGATCGCCACGACCTCGCGCGCGCGCGCCACGGCGCGCTCGGCTGTGAGCGCGGCGGTCATGCTCATGCTGACGTGATCCTCCTTGTTTGCCGACGTCGGAATCGTGTCCACGCCGGCTGGATGCGCCATCGACTTCAGTTCCGAGGCCACCGCGGCGGCGGTGACCTGCGCGAGCATGAATCCCGACCGCAGCCCGCCGGCGCGCGTGAGAAACGCCGGCAGGCCGCTGAGCGCCGGATCGACGAGGCGATCGGTCCGCCGTTCGCTGATCGTGGCGAGCGGCACGATCGCCGCCGCGAGCAGGTCGGCGGCCATCGCGATCGGCGCGCCGTGGAAGTTGCCGCACGAGACGATGTCACCTGTGTCGGCGAAGACCATCGGGTTGTCGGTGGCGCTGTTCGACTCGATGTCGACGATGCCGCGCACGAAGCGCAACGCGTCGCGGGTCGCGCCGTGGACCTGCGCCGCGCAGCGCATCGAATAGGCGTCCTGGACCTTGCCGCAGAACTCGTGCGACTTGTTGATACCGCTGCCGCGCATCAACCCCTCGATATTGGCGGCCGCGATCTGCTGGCCGGGGTGGGGCCGGGCGTCGTGAATGCGCGCGTCGAACGGGTGGATCGATCCGCGCAATGCGTCGATCGACAGCGCGGCCGCGATATCCGCGGCGCGCGCGATCTGTTCCGCGGCGGCGACCGCCAGCGCCAGGACCGCGGTTGAGGGTTGGGTCCCGTTGATGAGCGCGAGCCCTTCCTTCGGGCCGAGCGTGATCGGCTCGAGGTGGGCGCGGTGCAGCGCCTCAGCGCCGGGCAGCCATGACCTTACCCGCGGAACCCGCGGAACCCGCAGAGCCCCTTGGTCGTCTCCGCGGGTTCCGCGAGTTCTGCGTTGATCGTCGTCCACGTTCAGGCAGGCTTCACCTTCGCCGATCAACACGAGCGCCAGATGGGCGAGCGGTGCGAGATCCCCGCTGGCGCCGACTGAGCCGCGCGACGGGACGGCCGGGTGCACGCCTTCGTTGAGCAGCGCGATGAGCGCGTCGAGCGTCTCGAGCCTGATTCCGGAGAAGCCCTTCGCGAGCACGTTCGCGCGCAGCGCGATGATGGCGCGGACCGTGCGGACGGGAAGCAGATCGCCGACGCCCGCGGCATGGCTGCGCAGCAGATTGAGCTGGAGCGTCTCGAGCTCGCCGGCGGCGATCCGGACGTCGGCGAACGAGCCGAATCCGGTGTTGATGCCATAGGCCGGTTCGTCGCCTCGCGCGCGTGCGTCGACGACTGCTCGAGAGGCGGTCACGCGCTCGCGCGCGGCGTCAGTCAGCGCAACCGGTTCGCCGCGGTCCGCAACTGCGAGCAGCTGTTCGAGCGTGAGCGAGTGGCCATCGAGCAAGATCATGTCAGATGATCGCAGTGTCACCAGTCTTCAGTCCTCAGTCACCAGTCGGCAGTCCACCGCCTCAGTTGTCGGTCCTCAATCTCGCTCCTCAGTCCCATTCTGAGCTCCCGGACGACCGCGGCCATCTTCGTGCGATCGGCGGCGTTCTCACGAGTTGGCGAGAGAGGCGGCGCGAAATTGAGAGTAAAATCATAGTTCGTTCCGCGCCAGTCAGGTCCATGCAACGAGCACGCGCCGTCGGATGAACGACGGAGACTGACGACTGACGACTAACGACTATGAATGTTGCCATCCTCGGTGCGCAGTGGGGCGATGAAGGCAAAGGCAAGATCGTCGATCTCCTCACGCCGCATTTCTCGCTCGTGGCACGGTACCAGGGCGGACACAACGCCGGCCATACCGTGTACGTGCACCGGGCGAAGTTCATTCTCCGTCTGATTCCCGCCGGCATTCTGCATCCGGGTATCACGTGCGTCATCGGAAATGGTGTCGTGATCGATCCGCAGGCCTTGTTCGCCGAAGTGGACGAGCTGGCGCGAAACGGTGTCGACATCGACGACCGCATCGTCATCAGCGACAAGGCGCACCTGATTCTGCCGTACCACCGCGATCTCGACCTGCTCTCCGAAGCGCGACGAGGCGAACGGAAGATCGGCACGACGTCGCGCGGCATCGGTCCCGCGTACGAAGACAAGATTGCACGCCGCGGGATCCGCGTGTGCGACCTCGCCGATCCGGCGGGCCTCGAACAGAACGTGCGCGACAACGTCACGGCGCGCAACCGGCTGGTGCAGGACAGCACGATGGACTGGAAGCCGGTGCTCGATCAGATGTTGAAGCACGCCGAGCGCATGAAGCCGTGGATCCGCGACGTCTCGGTTCTGCTCACCGACGCGATGCGCGACGGCAAGTCGATTCTGTTCGAAGGCGCCCAGGGCACGCTGCTCGATATCGATCACGGCACCTATCCGTACGTCACGTCGTCGAACGCCTCGATCGGCGGCGTGTGCACGGGACTCGGCGTTCCGCCCAAGGCGATCGGCCGTGTGCTCGGCGTGGTGAAGGCGTACACCACACGCGTGGGCGAAGGACCGTTCCCGACCGAGCTCTCGGGCGCGATGGGCGCGCGCCTGCGCGAGAGCGGCAGCGAATACGGCGCGGTCACCGGGCGGCCGCGCCGGTGCGGCTGGTACGACGCGGTCGCCGTGCGCTATGCGGCGCGCCTGAACGGTCTGGACGGCCTGGCCCTGACGAAACTCGACGTCCTCGACGGGCTCGAGACCATCCGGATTTGCACCGGGTATCGCGCCGGCAGCCGGACCATCGCCAATTTTCCTGCCGATACGGGCCAGTTGGCGCAGTGCGAGCCCATCTACGAATCGATATCCGGCTGGGACGCACCGACGAAGGGTTTGCGCCGCTTCGATCAACTTCCGGCCGCGGCGCGGAAGTACATCGCCCGGCTCGAAGAGGTGAGCGGCGTGCCGGCAGCCATCGTGTCGACCGGGTCGGAGCGCGACGACGTCCTCCGCATTGCGGATTTCGGATTGCGCATTGCGGATTAACGGTCAGAGAGCGGGATTATCGAGGTCACCACCCGCTCTACCAATCCGCCATCCGCTCTACGCATTCGCCCTCTCATTCGTCTTTGTGTCTGTCGCAGAAGGCATCGACGGCCGCGGGATCGGCGTCCGTGAATTCAAGGCCGGCGCGGTACTGCGGCCCGGCCTTCGGCGGAATCTCGAACGCGGCCCACGCGACCGCGGCGCTGAACCGGACCGTCGCGGCATCGTCGGCCAGCGTCATGCGAACGCGCTGATTCGGGCGCAGGATGGCGGCTGAAACCACCTGCGCCCCGGCAATCGAGAGATTGACCAGCGTCGCGACGTTGCCGTCGACGACGACCTCCACTTGTGGCGCCATGCGGTATCGCGCCGCGCGCCGCGTTCCCTGTCCATCGAGCGCCAGGAAAGCCGTTGCTGTCCTGACGCTGCCCTGCGTTGGCGGCGCAGCGACCGAATTCGGTCTCACCGCTGATGCCGCCGCGGTGCCCCGCGACAGCACGCGCGTGTAGTCGCCTTCGTGCGAGACGACGCGGATCTCGGCGTTCGCCAGGGCAGGATCGGCCTTGATCCGGTTGATGAGCGCGGCACCCCGCGGCGTACCGGCGAAGTAGCGCTCCAGCGCCACCATCCGCGGACGACGTTGCGAGATGACCTGCAATGCCTGGAGGGCGTCGGCGTCAGAGAACGCGAGGACCTCGCCGTCTCCCGCGGGCGTTCGACGTTTCAGCGATGGCAACAGATCAGGTGCGCCTATGACGACCGTGCACGCGTCGGCCACAGCACACCAGTATACAATTCGCCCGCGGATAGACCCGGGGCTGAGCAGCCTATCCGACTGACTGATGCCCGTTTGAACGCAAAGGCCGCGAAGGCCGCTAAGAAGAACCTATCTTTCTTTGCGTCCTTTGCGGCCTCTACGTTCTATCGTGACGTTCGCGTCTCCCGGTGACGAGCGCATTCCGCCATGGACCATCCGTCATATCGAGACGTCACGGTCGGTGCGTTACTGACCCGGCTCGCGCGCGAGTTGCCGGACCACGAGGCGCTCGTGTACGCGAACGGACCGCGCTTCACCTTCGAGCGACTCGAACAAGAGGCGCGCACGATGGCGCGCGGGTTGATGGCGTGCGGCGTGGAGCGCGGCGAGCGGGTGGTGCTGTGGGCCACCAACGTCCCCGAGTGGATCGTCCTGCAGTTTGCGCTGGCGAAGATCGGCGCGATCCTCGTCACCGCCAATACCTCGCTGCGATCCAAAGACATCGATTATCTGCTCCGCCAGAGCGAAGCGGCCACGCTCGTCACGATTCGCGGGTTCCGTGATGTCGACTACATCGGCGCCTTGACGGAGATCGGTGCGCTCGGCGGCGCCGTCCCCGCCTTGAAGCGCCTCATCTACATCGGCGGCGACGCGCCCGCCGGCTACCTGCCGTACGAGACGCTGCGATCGGCCGCGGCCGCGATTTCCGACGGCGATCTCGACAGGCGCAGCGGTTCGATTGCCGTCGACGACGTGATCAATATGCAGTACACGTCGGGCACGACCGGCTTTCCCAAGGGTGTGATGCTGACCAGCCGCAATATCGTCAACAATGGCCACGCGCTCGGCTCGATGCTCGGATACGCGCCGGCGGATCGCCTGTGCCTGTGCGTGCCGCTATTCCATTGCTTCGGGTGCGTCATAGGCGTTCTTGGAGCTTTCACCCACGGCGCGACGCTTTGCGTCGTCGAGGCGTTCGATGCGCGGCGCGTCCTCGAGTTGATCCACGCCGAGCGCTGCACGGCCCTGTACGGCGTTCCGACCATGTTCATCGCGGAACTGGAGTGTTCCGACTTCAATCGGTACAACTTGACGTCGCTGCGGACTGGCGTCATGGCCGGAGCGCTCTGTCCCGAGCCGCTGATGCGCCGCGTGATGACCGACATGCATCTGCCGGAGATCACGATCGCCTATGGCATGACCGAATCGTCTCCCGGGATCACGATGACCCCGCGCGATTCGACGATCGCGCAGCGATCGCAGACGGTCGGCGTGGTGTTGCCGGAACTGGCAGTCAAAATCGTCGATCCGGCGACCGGCACACAGCAGCCGCAAGGAGCGCGCGGTGAGCTCTGTTGCCTCGGGTACAACGTGATGAAAGGGTACTACAACAACCCCGAAGCGACGCGTGCGGCGATCGACGCCGACGGCTGGCTGCATACCGGCGACGAGGCGAGCATCGACGACGAAGGGTTCGTACGGATCACCGGCCGCATCAAGGACTTGATCATCCGCGGCGGCGAGAACGTCGCGCCGAAGGAAATCGAGGACCGCCTGCGCGAGCATCCGGCGGTCTCCGACGCGTACGTCTATGGGATCCCGGATGCATTTTTCGGCGAAGCGGTTGCAGGGGCTGTTCGCCTCAAGCCCGGCGCGAACGCGACGTCAGAGGAGATGATTGCGTGGTGTGCCGGGACCCTTGCGAAATTCAAAGTGCCGAAGCACGTCAGGTTTGTGACCGACTTTCCGATGACGGCGTCAGGAAAGATTCAGAAGTACAAGCTGCGGGAAGAGCACCAGCGCGAATTGTCTCTGAGCTGATCGCCAGGAGCGTGTCCGACCAAGCGACGCCGCCTTGGAACGCAAAGGCCGCGAAGGCCGCAGAGAAATCATGTCTTACTTTGCGTTCTTTGCGACCTCTGCGTTCTATCGTGACGTTCTCTAGAAAATTCTGGCGTCCTGCAGCGGCCACCACCGGACCTTCACCTTGCCCACGATGTACTTCTTCGGCACCGAGCCCCAGTGGCGGCTGTCGGAGCTGTTGTTCCGGTGGTCGCCCATCACGAAGTAGTACCCCTGCTGGACGACTTGCGGTCCCCAGTCGTCGTGACTGCGGAACTCGATCGGGACGTAGTCGTCGTGGAGAGGAATACCGTTCACGGACACATGGCCGTCGACGATGCGAACCGTATCGCCCTCTTTCGCGATGACCCGCTTCACGAACATCTTCTCCGGATTGACCGGGTAATACAGCATCACGATGTCGCCGGGCCGGGGGTCGCCAAGCTCGTACACGAGTTTGTTCACGATGAGCCGATCGTGATCTTCAAGCGTCGGCGCCATGCTCAAGCCGTCGACGCGGGCGACCTGGAACCCGAACGTGACGATGAGCGTGGCGTAGACGGCGGCTGAGACCAGCGTCTGCACGCCCGCCACGATCTCCTGCCCCATGCGGATCCATGCGGACTCGGGTTCGGTCTGCGGCTCGAGCGCTGGCAACTCGGGCTGGCGTGCCGCAGCCACAAGCCACGCGAACATGTAGGGCTCGATGATGGGGTCGATCGACTGCTGTTCTGTTTCCATGCGGGTCTCCAGAATACCACGGACGCAGCACCTCAGCCCCTGGAACCGTGGCCGAGTACAACAATGATTCACGGAAATGCTGGTCCTCCTCTTGCTCTCGCTACCTTGTCGTGGGATGGGCACAACTCAAGAGGAGGGAACAATGAATCGTCGGTTCATCTCAGCGGTCGCGATGGTCGCCTCCGTCGGCGTCTACGCGTTCGCGGCGGATCAGGCGACGTTTATCCTGAACAACGGGGAACGGCGAAGCGGCGAGCTGACCGCGACGGGCCCTGAGGCAGCCAATTATGTGAACGGCCGGCTCACGCTGAGCGGGCAGTCGGTGCCGCTCGAGCAGGTGGCGGTCATCGACTTCACCGGCGGTGGCACACCCCCGGCCATCGAACTGCAGCGCGTGCCCCCCACGGGTGGGCAGGCGGTCGTGCTCCGCAGCGGTCACGCGGAGGGAGGGAAGTTCGTGAACATCGTCCGTGGCGACACGCTGATGTGGGAGGATCACAACGGTCAGCAGCAGCAATATCCGCTTCGCGACGTGACGCGAATCTATCTGAATTCGACCAACGCGCACGCGGCGTACCGGGCCCCGGGCGGGCCGGCCATATCGGCGGCACCGACCGCGGCCGGAACGTCGGGCCAGAATCAAGCGCCACAAGGCGCCATCCAGGTTCAGGCGAACGTGCCGTGGACCGATACGCGGATCACCGTGAAATCCGGCGACATGGTGTCGTTCCAGGCAACTGGCCAGATCAATTTCGGCCAGAGCCCCGGGCAGCAGGCGGGCCCCGACGGCAATCCTGCGGCGCATTCTCCGAACTATCCAATACCGGCGCTGAACGCGGGCACGTTGATCGGAAAAGTCGGCAGCAGCGCTCCGTTCGGCATCGGAACGAACTCCGCACCGGTTCGGATGCCGGCCAGCGGCCGTCTGATGCTGGGCGTCAACGACAACGAAATCAAAGACAACAGCGGCTACTTCTCCGTCGTGATCACCAAACAGTAACGACGGGAGCCGGGGAAGTCAGGGAGGCCGGGGAGGTCGGGGAAGTGGCCCACCCGACCTCCCAGACTTACCCGACCTCCCAGACCTCCCCGAGCTCCCCGACCCCCCAGACCCACCCGACCTTCCGGGCTTCCCGTTCATTTCGCGTCCCGGTGCAATGCGTCCATGAACGGCTGTGTCGCGACGGGAGGCTCCACGGTATTGCCGAGGACGACGTCACGCGGAGAAACGCCTTTCCCGTACAGATCGGCATTGTCATCCGCATCCGGCTTGACGACACCACCCGAGAGGTTGACACCGACGAACAATCCCTGCGTCCGCGAGTAGGAGAGAATCTCCGCTTTCATCTGCGCGTCGGTCGCCGCACGCGCGTCGCGTCCAACGGGCCCGGCCGCAATCGATGCTTCGGCGCCCAGTGATACCTTGTTGCCCAGCAGTTTCTCCATACCGCGCGCGTTCATCACGAGCAGCACCAGGTCGATCGATTGCGCGCCGATTTGCAAACCCCAGCTGCCTTTTCCGATCTGCATGAACACCGGTGCGCTCCATTGCGCATTGTGGCGACAACTCATCAGGCCGCTGCCATACTCGCCGCCGAAAACGAAGGCCGCTTTCTTCAATGAAGGGACGACGAGCACACATTCAGCTTTATCCCACAGGTCCTGGGGGATATCCTTGTCGGGGACAGCGTGAATTTCTTTCAGTGTGGTCGCGGCCTCGCGTATTCGATTCGTCGCTCTCGTCGAAAGGTCGGCCGCAGCAACCGCGACAGTGAGCACTGCGGCAAGAGCCGCTGTAAATAACACATGCATCACATCTTCCCTCCGTTGATGAACTGTTCTGACAGATTACCAGAACGAGGGCACTACCTCGGCCTTTGTCTTGCATCCTCAAGTCGATTGTGAATGCGCCGGCGTCGATCCTCATTGCCGATGACGATGAAACGAGCTCGCGGTTCCTGAAGCGCCTGCTCACGCGTGAAGGGCACAGCGTCTCCGTCGTGCAGTCGGCCGACGCGGTGTTGAGCGCCTGCGCGACGCATCCTCCAGACCTGGTGCTGATCGACCTGGTGGCGCCGCAGGGCCACGGCTTCGAGATCTGCCGGCAACTGAAGGAAAACACGGCGACGCGATTCATCCCCATCGTGATCGTCACCTCGCAACGGGACAAACAGGACAAGTTGAAGGGCATCGACGCCGGGGCGGACGACTTCGTCACCAAGCCGTTCGACACAGCGGAGCTGCACGCACGCATCCGATCGCTCGTCCGGCTGAAGCGGAACACCGACGATCTCGAGTCGGCCGAAGCGGTGCTGCTTGGCCTGGGTGCGACGATTGAAGCGCGCGATCCGTGCACGCGCGGGCACTGTCAGCGCCTTGCGGCGTATGCGACCTCGCTCGGACGTTCGCTCGGACTCGACGACGACGATCTGTCCGCGCTCGAACGGGGCGGCTTCCTGCACGACATCGGCAAGATTGCCGTGCCCGACGCGGTACTCTTGAAAGAAGGCCGGTTGGATCCGCAGGAATCGCGAGTCATGCAGGAACATCCCATCGTTGGCGATGCGCTGTGTTCAGGACTCCGGTCGCTGAACGCCGTCCGCCCGATCGTGCGTCATCATCACGAGCGCCTCGATGGCAGCGGCTACCCGGACGGCCTGAAGAACGCCGAGGTCCCGCTGCTCGCACAGATTGTAAGTATCGTCGACGTGTTCGACGCGCTGACCACGGCACGGCCGTACCGCACGGCGCGGCCGCATGACGAAGCGTTCGACGTGTTGTCGTCGGAATCGTCGAAGGGATGGCGCGATCGCGCGCTGGTCGATGCGTTTGTCACCATCGTCGAGAAGAAGCCGGATCAAAACACTCGCCCCCGCTCTCGTTGATCGGGCCACGTACCGTCCCCTTTTCTCAACTCGAAACTTTTTTCAACTTGCGAGTGCGGCGGCGGTACTGAAACATGCCACAGCCGTTGACACATTCGAAATAGTCCCACTGCTCAGGATGACGGGCGCTGACGCCGCCAACATGACTGCGCTGATAGCGCAGCACTTGATCGCAGTCGGGACAGACGAGTGATGGGGGTGCAACCGGCGGCTCCGTGGTTTCCACCCGCTGATAGGTCCGGCTGAGAATCGTCCGCCGGCACCCCGAGTCCGGAATCGTCTCGTGTGCGTCGGTGAGCTGTCTCGACATTTTTTCGTGAATCGATCGCGTTTCATCGTTGAGCTCGGTCGATCGGTCGAGCAGCCGATAGATCTCGGCGAGCACGCTCTCGGGGAGGCATGGCTTGAAAAGCACCGCATCTGCAGCGGGCATCTGCTCGCGTGGGACGTGGAAGGCGTCTGCCGTGACGATGACAATCGGAATATTCCGCGTGGACGCATCGCTGCGCAGCAGGTCGCAGAGCTCGAGTCCGCTCATGCCGGGGAGGCGCGTTTCGGTGATGATGACGTCGGGCTGGTGTGAGATGGCCTTGGCGAGCGCCTCGCGACCGTCCTCGGCCTCCTCGACGACACAGGCCGAGAGCCTCAAGTACTCGGCGTACAGTTTCCGCGTGTCCGCGTCCCGATCGACGAGGAGGGCCAGCGGCGGGTCCGCGTTCCAAGCGGCGAGAAGCGACCTCGTCCCCATCTACGGTCCCGTTGGGTACAGATCAGTCGGCGTTGACGTTGAACGGCTGAAGGTTCCTCATCCTACCCCGTGACCGACCAGCTAGACAAGTGCGCAGTCATCGCGCGGTAAGTTGGCCCGCGAAATCGCGGGTGCCACCCGGGATATGCGAGCATCCTCGCGCCGCACACCCGTTTTCAAAACCGCGACGTTCGGGCGCCCAACGCCCGGCCCAGGCACCATGCCTGCCCGATGCTGCGACAACCACGACGCCGTCAGCCATCGCGAGCTGCGTGTGCAAACTTCATGCGTGTCAGGAAAAGTTCATGCGGGATCGCACGAACAATTCCGTAATCGCCTGAAAACACAAGTCCACAGGTGTTTCTCGAAACCTCGCCTGCGGATCCGACGTCTGAGGATAAGATCTTGTTCAACAAGAGGAGTCCCTGGACACCATGACACGAACCACCTTTGCGGCGGTCATGCTCTGCGCGGTCATCGGTACCGCCACTCAGCTTCGGGCACAATCCCCGGCACCGGCACCAGCCGTCACGCCCACATTCAGCCACGACGTGGCGCCCATCTTCTACAAGAGCTGCACGGGCTGCCATCGGCCGGGCGAAATTGGTCCGATGGCGCTGGTGACCTACCAGGATGCCCGGCCCTGGGCCAAATCGATCGCCGTAAAGGTTGGCTCCGGCGCGATGCCGCCCTGGCATGCGGATCCTTCGCATGGTGAGTTCCTGAACGATCGACGTCTCGCGGATGCGGACAAGGAAACGATTCTCAAATGGGCCAACCTCGGTGCGCCCGAAGGCAATCCGAACGATCTGCCTCCGGCGCCCAAGTACGCGGATGGATGGCAGATTGGCCAGCCCGATGTGATCTTCGCGCTGACCGAAGACTATCCGGTGCCCGCCAGTGGAACGATTGAATACAAGTATTTCGAGGTGCCGACGAATTTCACCGAGGACCAGTGGGTCCAGGCGTTCGAAGTGCGCCCGGGCGATCGCAGTGTGGTCCACCACGTGATCGTGTTCGCGAAGCCGCCGTCGCGCCCTGCGCCCGCCGATGGCAGTGCGACGCCGGCGGCGAATTCACAGGGCGAAGGCTCGCGGGCGCCGCGCAAACCGGGGCCGTTCACGTTCGCGCCCGGCATGCAGGAACCGAAAGACGAGGCGGTGTCGGCGGCAAAACGCGCGCCGCATAACGATCGGCCG
>QHWF01000431.1 GCA_003222455.1 Acidobacteriota bacterium | reverse complement strand
CTTTGCCGAGCTGATCGACGAATGGGCGCAGGAAGCCGACCCGAACGAGATGCTGTTCCGGCTCGGAACGTCGATGGTCGATGCGATGGCCGCAGGCGTTCCGAGTGTGCCACTGGCGCGCTACTTCGAGTAGTGGCTGCTGCGCCTGCAGGGCGTCTACGAACCGGATCCGCACCTGTCGGACGACGCGCGGACATTTCTCCGCGAGGCGCGCACCGCCAGTCCGTTGGCCGTGGGCAAGCTCTTGGTGTCGCGGCGCACCCTGGGGGAGCTCGAGACGGCGCACCGGACGGCGATTGCCATGCATC
>QHWF01000430.1 GCA_003222455.1 Acidobacteriota bacterium | reverse complement strand
ACAAGACGCGAGCGTTGATTTCCTCGGTGTGCTCCGTCCATCGAAAGCGTCGTGACCTTTCAAAGCCTGATCCTGAAACTGTCGGAGTTCTGGGCATCGCGCGGATGTGCGCTGCAGCAGCCACTCGACGTGGAAGTCGGCGCCGGCACCATGCACCCGGAGACGTTTCTTCGCGTGCTCGGCCCCGCGCATTGGAGCGTCGCCTACGTGCAGCCGTCCCGGCGGCCGGCCGACGGCCGTTTCGGTGAGAACCCGAACCGGCTCTTCAAGCACCATCAGTTTCAGGTGATTCTGAAGCCATCGCCCGACGATGTGCAGCAGCTCTATCTCGAAAGCCTGGAAGCGTGCGGCATCAATCCGAGGCAGCACGACATCCGCTTCGAGGAAGACAACTGGGAATCGCCGACGCTGGGGGCCTGGGGCATCGGGTGGCAGGTGATGTTCGACGGTCTCGAGATCACACAGTTCACCTATTTTCAGCAGGCCGGCGGCCTCGAGCTCGCGCCGATCTCCGCCGAGCTCACGTACGGTCTCGAGCGCATTGCGATGGTCCTGCAGCGCGTGGACAGCGTGTACGATCTCGAATGGGCGCCCGGCGTGACATATCGCGACGTGCGCCTTCGCGACGAAGTCGAACAGTCGAAATACGTCTTCAACCGGGGCGTGAACCTGGGGTCGGACGACTTCGGCCTGTTTCACCGGCGGCTGTTCGACGAGTACTACAAGCTCGCCGGCGCGCTGTTGCAGTCGGATTTGATCTGGCCGGCCCTCGAACACACGTTGAAGTGTTCGCACCTGTTCAACATTCTCGATTCGAGCAACAGCGTCGGCGTCACCGAACGGACAGCGTACATTCTTCGCGTCCGGCAGCTGGCCGTCGGCATTGCGAAGGCATTCGTGCAGGAGACCGCGTCGCCGCCCGGCGGAGCCGTTCCGAACGGCGATGGCGGAGAGTCCTGATGGACCGCGAGCCGCTGCTCGAGCTCGGATGTGAAGAGCTTCCCGCGAGCTGGTTGCCCGGACTGACGAATCAGATTGGCAAAGTCGTCGAGGAGCAACTCCGCGCACATCGTTTGCCTCCCGAAGTCTCGGCGGAGAGCTACAGCACGCCGCGGCGGCTCACGGTCCGCATCAGCCGCGTCCCCGAGCGGCAGACGGACCTCGAGGAGCTCGTCACCGGACCGCCGGTGTCGGCCGCGTTCAAGCCTGACGGCTCGGCGACACCGGCGGCCGCCGGGTTCGCGGCCAGGCAGAATGTTGACGTCGCGGCGCTCGAACGGATCCACACACCGAAAGGCCAGTACATCGCCTACCGGCGACGACAGCGGGGCAAGACCACCGTGGACGTACTCCCGGATGTGCTCAGCGGCACGCTGCGCGGTCTGACGTTCTCGAAATTGATGCGGTGGGACGCCACGCTCGAAGACAGCCGCGGCGAGCTGCTGTTCGGGCGGCCTGTGAGGTGGATCCTCTTCTTGTACGGCGGCCGCGTCGTTCCGTTTTCGATTACGCGGGCCTCGGCGGCGCAGACGAACCAGGTGCAGGATGTCACGTCTGGCGCCGTCACCTACGGCCATCGTTTTCTGACCACGAGCGGCCGCGCCGGCCGCGCCATCAAGGTCCGGTCGTTCGACGAGTACCGGGCGCGGCTGCTCGAGAATTTCGTCATCCTCGAGCGCAGCGAACGGCACGACAAGATTGCCCGCGAGCTCGACGCGAAGGCCCAGCGGCTGCAGGGCCGCGTGAGCCGTACCGTGCACGCGGACTCCGGTCTGCTCGAGGAAGTTCCCGATCTGGTCGAATATCCGTCGGTGGTCGCGGGTACGTTCGCGCTCGAATTCCTCGAGCTCCCGGAGGAAGTGCTGACGACGACGCTGATTCACCACCAGCACTATTTTCCGGTGGAAGGCGACGACGGGCGACTGAAGAACGCATTTCTGGCGGTCATCAACACCGAACCGGACAACGAGCGGACGATCGCGCGGAATGCCGAGCGCGTCGTCACGGCGCGGTTGCGGGATGCCAGATTTTTCTGGGAGACCGATCGCGGGACGGCGCTCGAATCGCGCATCGAGCGCCTCTCCACGCTGCTGTTTCACAAGAAGCTGGGAACCTACAAGGACAAGGCCGAGCGCATCGAGCGGCTCGCCGCATGGATTGCACCGGAGGTGCTCGGTGCCGACGAGCGGGTGACCGCACTCGCGGGGAGAGCCGCGCGCCTCGCAAAAACCGATCTCACCACCGACATGGTTCGCGAGTTCACCGAGCTGCAGGGGACGCTCGGCGGCATCTACGCCCGCGAAGAAGGCCTGCCCGAGGAGGTGTGGAAGGCGATCTACTTTCAGTACCTGCCGGTGGGCGTCGAGGCCGATGCGCCGCCGGCTCGCGCGCAGGTCGGGAAAGCCGCGATCAGCTGGGCGGCGGTGTCGCTTGCCGACAAACTGGACACCATTGTGGGTCTGTTTGCGGCCGGTGAAAAACCCACCGGTTCCCGCGATCCGTACGGCCTGCGCCGGGCGGCGCAGGGCGTCATGAAAATCCTCGTGGACGGCGCGGAGCTGCTTCAGGTCGATGTGGCCGTGGCCGTGGACCAGCTCGTGGAGCACGCGTACGCGAACTATGGCGGTCAGCTCCAGAGCGCCGACGCGTCGTGGAAGCCGGCGCTGTTCGAGTTCCTGAAGGAGCGCGAGGTTCATTTGTTCGAGCGGCGCGGCTTTCGACCGGACGAGGCGCGTGCGGTCGCGGCGTTCTGGCGGCGCCCGGACTCGGCACTGCGACGAGTCGAGGCGCTGTCGCAGGTGCGGCACTCGAAAGAGTTTGAAGCGCTCGCCGTACTCTTCAAGCGCGTGAAGAACATCACGAAGGGCTTCGACGGGCAGATGACACCCGAGATCGCGGCGCGGTTGATCGAGCCGGCCGAGCGCGGCCTGCTCCAGGAGATCGATTCGCGCTGGCCGGCGATCGAGACTGCTCTGGCACGCGCGGATTTTGCCGGCGCGGTTCGTCACCTCGTGACGTTCACCGGCCCGGTCGATCGATTCTTCGTCGACGTGCTCGTGATGAGCGAGGATCCTGCGCTCAAGGAGGCGAGGTTGACGCTGCTGACCACGCTCCGGCGTGCGATTCTGAACATCGCGGATATCGCGGAAGTTGCACCGGAGGAGGGCCGGCCGTCTTGATGCATCGCATTGACGACCGCGCCAGTCCCGTCATTCAATTATCGGATCAGCAAGGGAGCACACTGTGAGACCGACGGATTCGGTGATGGCCAAGAAAGCAGGGAAACGTACGATGCGGACGGCGAAGCCTCAGGCACGGGCCCAGGTGGCGAAATTGGCGAAATTGGCGAAACTGGCGAAATCGCCGAAGTCCAAGAAGTCCGCCAGGTCGGCGTCGAAGCCCGTGAGGGCGGCGAAGGTGAAGCAGTACGTCTATTTCTTTGCCAACGGAAAAGCCGACGGCAACCGGAATATGAAGGACGTGCTCGGCGGCAAGGGCGCGGGGCTTGCCGAGATGACCAATGCCGGCCTGCCGGTGCCGCCCGGCTTCACGATTTCCACCGCCGTCTGCAACATCTACTACGAGCAGCACGCCAGAATCCCGGCCGCAATCGATCGCGAGATCGACGAGCACCTGAAGCGGCTCGAGACGGCGGCCGGCGCGAAGCTCGGATCCACGGAAAACCCGCTGCTCGTGTCGGTGCGGTCCGGCGCGAAGTTCTCGATGCCCGGCATGATGGACACCATCCTGAACCTCGGGCTGAACGATGTCGCCGTCGAAGGGTTGAAGCAGCGCACCCAGAATGGCCGGTTCGCGTTCGACAGCTACCGCCGCTTCATCCAGATGTTCGGCAACGTCGTCCTCGAGGTTCCGAAGGATGCGTTCGAGCACGAATTCGACGCCGTGAAGAGAGCGACGGGCGCGAAGCTCGATACCGATCTCGACGAGGCGGCGCTGCGCGATATCGTCGAGCGATTCAAGCGCATCGTGCTGCAGCGGGGAGGCCGCGATTTTCCGCAGGACCCGTCCGACCAGTTGAAGATGGCCCGCAACGCCGTCTTCCGTTCGTGGATGAATCCGCGGGCGAAGGAATACCGGCGCATCTACGACATTCCCGATCACATCGGCACAGCCGTGAACGTGCAGATGATGGTGTTCGGGAACACCGGCGATCGGTCCGGCACCGGCGTCGGTTTCACCCGCAATCCGGCGACCGGCAAGAAGGAATTCTTCGGCGAGTTCCTCATCAACGCCCAGGGCGAGGACGTGGTGGCCGGCATCCGCACACCGCAGCCGATTCGCGAGCTCGAGAGCGTGATGCCGAACGCGTACAAGCAGCTGCGCGACATCACCACGCGGCTCGAGAAGCATTACAAGGACGTCCAGGACTTCGAGTTCACGATCCAGGACGAGCGGCTGTTCATGCTGCAGACCCGCAGCGGCAAGCGGACGGGATATGCCGCGGTGTTCATCGCGACCGATTTCGTGACCGAAAAGCTCGTCACGCCGAAAGAGGCGATCCTGCTGGTCGATCCGGAATCGTTGAACCAG
>QHWF01000429.1 GCA_003222455.1 Acidobacteriota bacterium | reverse complement strand
CCTGCATGTATAGCGTGTAGTGGTCGAGACCGAGTGTCTGTGTGAATTGGCCGATGATCTCCGCGTAGTGATCAAACGTATACGCGAAGGTCCTGGGGTCCGGCCAGTCGCTGTGGCCGAAGCCAGGATAATCCGGTGCGACAAGGTGATATTGATCGGACAGTCGTGCGAAGAGTGGCTCGAACATGCGTGACGACGACGGCAGACCGTGCAGCAAGAGCAGCGTCGGTGCCTCTTTCGGACCCGCTTCCCGGTAAAAGATTGTGTGCCCATCGACACGAGTCGTTCGATAGTAGGTGCCATTTTCCACGCGCGAATCCTGTCCTGCAACGCGCGTCACCGCCTGACACGCGAGCATCATGACAACCGCCAGCGTTGTGTGCGCTCCCGCGCGCATCACGCTGCCACCTCGACGTTCACTTCCACCTTCAGCGCGGCGCGATCGTGCCACTGCGACCTCCCCGACGTGGATGACATCAGACTCGCGCACTCCGATCTATCAGACCAAAGTATCGACAACACCTTCGTACCGGTTCGCGAAAGGGACGGTGGGCACAACACCCTCGAAGAGTTGAGTTAAGAATAATTTCGCGATTTGTGTTTGATCGGTCTCCCCAAAACACGGAAGTGCGCGCAGAGTGCGCAGCTCCTCGAACTTCTTGCGGAGGATAGTCGGCTCAATGTTTATGCGGGTAAACTCGAAGTGCGCCCACCAGGTGCGCCCACCACCAACCCGTCGGCGGAGAGTCGGGAGCGCCGCTCCGGCTAGCGAGCGCCTTTCAACTTCGGACCCTCGTTCGGTACGCGACCAACTCGGGAAAACGCCCGCCGGTACGACACTGGGTTCGTGCCAACCACTATTCCGAAATGTTCGCGCATCACGGCGGCCGACCCGAACCCTACCTCGGCCGCTACTTGCTCGATGGCCAGCTCCGTGGTTTCGAGCAGCCGCTGCGCGCGACGCACGCGCGCGTGCGCGAGCCATGCCGCCGGCGTCGCGCCCAGCTGCTCGCGAAAACGACGGCTGAGGGTTCTCGTGCTCATCGCCGCGCGCCGCGCAATGACCGGCAACGGAAGCTCGCGCGAGAGGTTCTGCTCCATCCACGTGACCAACGGCGTCATGGCGCCGGGCGCGTCGGACGGAGGCGCATGCTCGATGAATTGCGCCTGCCCACCCGCTCGTTCGAGCGGCATCACCGCCAGCCGCGCGACCGACGCCGCGATCTCGGCGCCTAGGTCGCGACGAACCATGTGAATACAGAGATCGAAACCCGCGGCGGCGCCCGCCGACGTCAGGACGCTGCCGTTGTCCACGTACAGGACGTTCGGATCAACGTCAATCGAGGGATGACGGCGAACCAGTTCGGCGGCGCCGAGCCAATGCGTCGTTGCGCGAAGTCCGTCGAGGACGCCTGTCGCGGCCAGCACAAACGCGCCGGTGCAAATTGACGCGACGCGGGCGCCACGCTCCGCCGCCCGACGTATCGCGCGCAAGACCGACGCAGGTACGGGTCGAGTAAGGTCGTTGACGCCCGGCACGATGACGGTATCGGCCTGAGCCAGCGAGGACAGCCGCCAGGGTACGCGCAGCGCCACGTGCATCGACTCGACGTCCACCGACTCGCTGCAGACGCGGACGTCGTACGCGCTCCGCCCGTCCTTCCGCCTCGCCAGGCTGAACACTTCGCATGCCGTCGACAGGTCGCCGAGCACGACGCCGTCGAAGGCGACGACCGCGACCAGGTGTGGCCGTCGGTCATGCGCCCGGCGTGGCGTGAATCCTTCGATCATCGTCTTTCTAGCCACTGGTGCATTCTGCCACGTCTAGTAGGATGGCGCCATGGAGGAAATGCTCATGCACCCTGCACCGCTCGCTGTCATGGACTACGTCGGACCGGCTTTCGGGGCTCTGCTGTTCGTGGCCGCGATGTCCTTCGTGGCGGAACCGACTCGTCGCACGCTCAACGCGATCATTCTCGCCGGCGCGAGCGGTGTGTACTTGAGCGGCGGGTTCGGTCCGTGGGAATTGATCTACCCGGTCATCGGCACGGTGATTGGGTTTCGCGCGCTACAGTCCTACCGATGGATCGGCGTCGGCTGGCTGATTCACGCGGCCTGGGATATCGCCCATCACCTGTGGGGCAACCCTATCTGGCCGTTCATGCCGAGTTCTGCGTTCGGGTGCATGGTTTTCGACAGCCTGATTGCGGTGTGGTTCCTCGCCGCTGCGCCATCGTTCCTGAAGCACTCGGAGGCCGCGATACGCGGCCAGGGCTTGAACGGCGTCACGACCGCGGTCCGTGCGGCGAAATCCGTCACGGGCTAACGGGCGGACGCCGGGAATACCGGGATCGCACGAAAGGCCGACGCATCGTGCGCTGGGATGGCGTGTATCTGCGAATATCGTTTACTTGCAAATCGGATGAGCGCAATGTCCTTGCGCACTTCGTCGTCATCCTCGCCGATCAGTCGACGGAGCGGCCAAGGCTTTTCGGCCGGGATTTCGAGGCCCTCCGTTTGCCATACGAGGTCACCAACGAACGCATACCGAGTTCCGGACGGCAAATTTGCAAAAATCACGACTGAGTCTGGCGTGTGTCCGGGCGCCGGAACAATGACAACCGAGCCGTCGCCCCATACATCGTGGCTTCGCGGGAAGCCGAGGTAACGCCCGCCTTCGAAATTGTATTGCTTGTAATTGACGCCGCGAAAGCTGTTGATCACTTCAGTGCCTGCCGCCTTGGTCTCGATCCAGCGTCGTCCGGAGGCACTTTCCAAAACCGGCACCCCGCCGAGGTCGTCCAAACCGCTAACGTGATCCCAATGAGCGTGCGTCGGTACGACGGCGGCAAGGTCACGGAGTTGGATACCGCCGGACGCCAGTTGATCCACCGCCGGAACGCCCTTGCGGTGAGGCGACCGCTGTATCCAAGCGATCAGCTTCAGGTGCTCGTCGATGTTCTTGGCAAACCCGGTGTCGAGAAGCAAATTGCCCCTCGGATGACGGACCAGCACCGCCGTCGACGCAAAATGCCGCGTGTCGTTCCAGGAGCCACCGCGGTAGGCCAAGATCGCAGGGGTCTCATACGTCCCGGTCGCGAGTTCGCTGATAGACATTTCCGCGGGCGGCGATGCAACCGGCAGAGCGCCGACGTCGACCGGGGCGACTTCAAGCTTTGCGGCGGTGAACGTCAGCATCAGGCCGGTGATCGCGACCACCATCGCCGCCGCAAGCGCGGCAACGACCCTCAAGGTCACTCTCTTGGCCTTTACGATCAACGATCTCGCCCTGCGCGCAACTCGTCGTAGCTCTCACGGAGCAGCGCGATGCCATCCTCCGCATCTCCGTCATTCGAGAGCCGTTGGGTCACCCAGTTTTCAAACCACGCCTTGGCACGCGCTGCGGCCAGCACCTTCGCGCGTCGGTCGTCGGAGAGCGGAAGGTCGAGTGTGCCGCGATCGGCATGAACATGACCAAGCTCATGGCCTTCAAACACGATGGCCGTGGAGCCTCGGGGCGTCGGCTGCGTAGATACGCCGGGCCACATGCGGACTTCATCGAGGACGGACGTGGCGGGTGAAGTCACATTCATTTCTCTCTCCTTCCGATGCATGGTTCCGAGGGGCGATTACTTGGCGACACCCGCATTCCATCGACTTCCTTCTACTGGCTCGACTGCTGTTGAATCCGACCAGTGAGCAGGTCTGCGAAGTGCCAGCCAACTGGCAAGCGCGATCAACGAAATGAAGAGAATCTCGAAGTACGCTTGAATCGGAAGACCCAGCGTAAAAGCGTGCGCGGGGGTAAATTCAGGATCATAAAACGCAGTATTCGGATAGGCGATGGCCGCCGCCTGGGTAACCCAATAGGCGGCGGCAAATCCTGCTGTCGCGTAGATTGCCCCACGACGGTCTGACGTCCTGCGCCAGGCAAAGAAAATCGTGAGGAGGGCGAGGACCACTGCCATGGACAGCGTTTGCCCGGTGTGGAATTTTGCGTGCGCCGGCCAGCGATCGTTGAACATGTGACTTGGACTCAAGTCAGCGACATGTGCGCCCACGGTCACTCCGATTGCAGACAAGGTGAACAGTAGCCGGCTGGCGAGTGGCATTCTCACAACTTTCTCCCGTGTGATCGCTCGTGAAGCTCCCGCTTACGACGTTTCACCGACACGACTTGTCATTAGCCGAGGCCCAACTGCTTCGCCTGCAGAGCGGCGTCCCAAAAGGCCGAGATGATGATGAGTCGGTCGCCGTCCCACTTCGTGGTTTGGCCGAGATCCACGTCGAACTTTTTTCCAGTGGGAGCGATCACCTTGCCGTTGGGGAGAACCATCTCTCCGGTGAACGTCCCGGTGGCGCGTGAAACGACGGTGATCCAGTCGCCACTGCCCAATTGGACCGGATACGGGGTCTGCACATGCATGTCGGGGAAGATCCGCAACATCTGCTGCATCGCCTCGCCGTGTTTGACGCTGCCGTAGATCGGCTGGGCGTTTCCCGTGATATGCGCGACCATCTGTGGATGGTGGACTGTGTCGACCGCCGCGAAATCGCGGACGTTGAATGCGTCATCGCCTTTCCTCATGAGTGCGAGCAGATGTGCGGTTCGTGCGGCAGTGTCGGTCATGGTGGCCATGTGGGCTCCTTCCCTTTCATGCGTGATGTTGCGTTTCCCCAATTACGGTCGCGAGTGATGTGACTGGCCGTCCGAGAAGGTGCTCGAGGTCTTGACTATTGGTCTCGAGGTCACCGCGAGAGATCGACGCGTCGAGCGCGGCTACGAACTCGGCCGTGTTCTGGTCGAGTCCGGATCGCTTGAGCGTATTGATGTACTCGTCGACGGACAGGTCGTGGTACGTGACGGCAGTCCCGATGATTGTCCTGATCGTCTCCGCCAGCTCGAACAGGTCGAACGATGGACCACCGAGTTCGTACGCGCGACTCCCGTCCACGTTCTGAAGAAGTGCCGCGACCGCCGCCGCGGCGTAGTCCTGTCGCGACGCCGCCGAAATTCGACCGTGACCAGCGGCGCCGACAATCTCGCCGGCCTCCAGGTACTGCGCGAGGCGATCGGTGTAGTTCTCTGTGTACCAGCCGTTGCGCAGGACGATGAATGGCACACCCGCGTCACGGAGCGCGCGCTCGGTGTCCTGATGCTCGCCGGCGAGGGGGTTACTCGTGTGATCGGCGTTCAGGAACCCTGTGTACACGACGCGGGAGACACCAGCCGTCTTCGCAGCCGCAATGACGTTGATGTGCTGCGCCAGCCGCTGACCGGCCGCACTGCTCGAAACCAGCAGTAGCCGGTTGACGCCCACCAACGCCGTCCGCAGCGTATCCGGTCGGGTGTAGTCGGCCACGCGCACGTCCACGCCACGTTGGGCGAGGTGGGCAACTTTGTCTCGGGTCCGCACGATCGCGACGATGTCGCCCGATGGCACGCCGCGCGCCAACAAGTCCTGAACGGCGAGCCGGCCCAAGTGACCGGACGCGCCGGTGACGGCGTAGACGGAATTCGTCATCCCTTTACCAACTGCCGCGAGAAGGCGGCAGCGTAATCGGTCGCGAACTGTTCGAAACTCCTCGGAGGCTGGCCGAGAATCGTGGCGACGTCACCGGTCACGTAGTCACAGTCGCCCTTGGCCATCAGCGCGACGGCGTTGGCATTGTCCTCGGCCACGTTCTCCGGAAGTCCGACGTCGAGCATCCCCTGCTTTTGCTGAGCGACCGTGATCGAATGGAACGTGATGGTTCGGCCTAGCACTCTTGAGAAGACCGCGGCCACCTCCGTTGCCGAGAGCACCTCGGGCCCCGTCGGCCAGTACGTCTTTCCCATATGTGCGGAGGGCGACGCGGCGATCGCCGCCGCGACGGCGGCGATATCACGCGTATCGACATGGCCGATGCGACCGTCGCCTGTTGCCGTGCCGAAACTGCTGGTCTCAGCGATCGCGCGGGCCATCATCAGGAAGTTCTGCATGTACGCGTTGTTTTTCAGCAACGTGTAGCCAAGGCCCGACGCGATCAGGCCCTGCTCGATTTCGAACTGGCCGCGCCGACGCGCGATCGGTGAATCGGCCGAGGCTTTGCTCATGATCTTCACCACGTGCTGGACGCGCGCGCGAACGGCGCTGGCAATCACGTTCAATTCCTGTCGTGGTATCGCTGGACTGACAAGCACCACGCTCGTCACGTTTTGCATCGCCGCGTCGATGGTCGCTGGAACCTCCAGATCGCCCTGGCAGACATCGACGCCGGCGTGTACCAGCCCGGTCACCTTCTCCGGGTTGCGGACGAGCACACGAACCGGCGCGCCGCGCTGAGCGAGCAGACGCGACGCTTCCGCGCCAATCTTTCCAGCGGTGGTAACGAGAATCATGGTTGTGCCCTTCTACGGCTCGGGGGATCTGCGACGCAGGGTCCCCAATCGAGCGTTGTGAGGCCCGGGCCGGTCGTTGGGATGGAGTTCCGTGAATCGTGCGGTGTGAGCGGTGCGGGCTTGGCGGTCATGGAAAGCTCCACGACCCTTACCCTAAATAGATTCGCGCCGCCTGCGGTATCGAGAAATCACCCTTCTCGTGCGACGGCTCGCTGATAGGCTCCCGGCGTGACGCCGAGCTGTTGCCTGAACGAGGCGATGAAGTAGGCTGGCGACGAGTATCCGGCAGCGTCTGAGACGTCTGCGACCGTCAGGTCGGGCTGACGAAGGAGATCCATCGCTCGCTGACAGCGCCGCGTCATCACCAGCTGATGGGGCGTCGTCCCACGCATGTGGCGAAACGAACGGATGAGGTGGTTTGGGCTGATGCGGGCTGTCGCCGCAAGTTCTCTGAGCGTCGGTGATGCCGGGCTGGGACGATCCAACGCTTCGGCGATCAACCGCTCTGCGCGGCTGATGACCGCTGGTGGCAATACCTCGGGTTCCCTCTCCTCGTCGGACGGTGCCGCCAACAAGGCGCGCACTTCGTTTCGCAGTCGGATTTCGGCCGCGCGGCGCCCTCCCCAGTCATCGTGGCGTGCGGCCACGAAGAGTCGGACGACGGCGCGCTTCAGCGCGCCGCTGGGCGGTGCGACGAGTGTCCTAGTCACCGGGTTGCTCGCCACCTGTCCGAGGCTCTCCGGTTCGATGAAGATCTGAACGAGCTCTGCGTCCCCCTCGAGCGTCGTTTCGCTGGGAATGCCTGGTCGGAGAACGATGACATCTCCCGCCAGGACACTCTTGGAAAGAGATCGGTCCCGTTCGGCGTGGCGCACCTGCTGCCCGGTGCTCAGACTCAGGCACACGCGGATCGCATCGGCTGTCGCGATCTGAAGTCGGCCGTTGGGGTGCCGCCATCGCGCGATCACAGCGGCCGAGCGGTCAGGCATTCCCAGCGGCTCGATCCACATTGGAGAGCCAAGCGACGCGATCGTCTGCTGGACGATCTTCATTTGCTCCTCGACCTTACATCGATGAGGTCCCGATGATCGCGTGCGACCCTACCCCTTGGAGATCATGACTTCTGTCGCTTTCACGACGGCCGTAACAGTGTCGCCCTTCTTCAGCGACATCTCCTCAGCGCTTCGCCGCGTGATCACGGATTCGACTTCATGCTCGCCGACACGCACGGTGACGTGGGCAAGCACATCGCCCAATTGAATCTCGTCGATGGTCCCCATGAGGTGGTTGCGGGCACTCAAAGTCATTGCACCTCCCACAGCGATACGGATTCGCGATCTCCCTGGTTAGCCTCGTCCAAGGCGCTACCGGCCGTCAAGGTCTTCAGAGCCCGGCAAAGCCGGGACCGTGGCCGCTGACGGCTGGAACTCCGTTGGGCCTTCCTGAGACCGTGTGGCGGTGGAAGACGCGTTAAACGCACCCAGAATCAGCTGCTCCTCGATCTTCTTGCGGAGAATGATCGGCGCAATGTTTATGCGGGTGAACTCGAAGTGCGCCCACCATGTGCGCCCACCACTGAGCCGCATGAAGAGGCGATTGACCGTCTGTAGAGCCCCCGCGACGAGGGAGGACCTATCTAGGCGCGTGCGCTACTTCGTAGCCTCGGGATTCCGGTGCGTCAGCAGCCTGATACGTGCGGGTCCCGGTCCAGCACCGTGCTGACAAGGAAGCGCCCGTCAGGGCCGACGTCGTACTGCTGCCTCTGAAGCTTATGTGCCGGCGGCATGCGCGAACGCAGAGGACGTCTTACAGCCGACAATCGCCGGGGCCTCGTGGACGAGCTCGTCGTTCTCGAGGGCCGCCACCATGAAGAGGGCAAAGTCCACGCGACGCGTCGTGTTGCTCTCGAGAATGGGATCGCCCACGTGCCGGCTCCACACGGGCAGGCCTTCGCTCTCGCCCTCCTCGAGGTCGCTCCCGCGCACGACCGTCCACCGCGTGTCGCTTGCAAACACCCGTCGGGTCGCTTCAACCTGGTCGTCGAGGTCCACAACGCGAGCGAGGCGCGCGAGCCGACCCACGATGTTCACGAGCACTTTAATCTTCCACGAGTAGACGTCTTGGCCGTCGCGGGTGATGTGCCACCCGCACGAGAAGACCAAGCGTGCCCCCGGATCCGCGTAGTCTAGAACCGCCTGAGCCGTTCCCGACGCGTAGTGGTGAACGCCCATCGGGGCAAGCACGACGAGCACCCCGTCGCACCCGGCTACGGCGCGCTTGATGACCTCGCGGTCATTCGTCGCTCCCGGAATGACAGTAATGCGCCCCTTGAAGGCATCGAGCTTCTCCACGCTGCGCTCGCGGCACACGCCGACCACCGCATAGCCCCGATCCAGCGCGTGCTGCACCATGTAGATTCCGAGCTTCCCAGAGGCCCCGACGATGCAGACCTTCATCATGTGCGCCAAGCTTACTCCTGGGTAACGCCGTCAGGGGTGAGCAATGATGCGCCCGCGTTCACTCTCTCCCGGCTCTCAACGGAACTCCTGTCCCGGCATGTTAATTGGCGATCGACATCGACGCGCGCGCCTCTCGCAAGTCCTCGATATTCTTGAAACAGCCGTTTTCTTGTGACGCCTCCCATTAACAGCTACCCCGAAGGCTGCTCCCATGGAAGCGTACCGAAGAACATCGCGACGTACGCGAACAAATAAACCTGAGAACTGTGTAGAAACTGTGTAAGGTAGGCTCGAAGCCACCGACAAACACCGACGTTTACGGTGTCACATCGAGGAGCATTTCAGAGCGGCAAATCGTTGAATCGATTGCGCGACGAGGTGTTTCGGTGTTGCTCGGTAAGCGTGGCCAATTTCGCTTTCCAAGCGTGCTCGATCGACCACTCCGACATCTCTCCGTTTAGAATCAATCACTTGCGAGCGGCCTGGAACAGGATAGCGCAAAACCTCCCTTCACGCATATTCGATTCGACAACTTCCGCGAGGCCAATCGCTTAGCGAGACGCACGCGAGGTGATCGAGGACGAATTGTGTCAGACCTTCTAATGTCGTCCGATCACTTACGGCCGTTTGGTTGAGGCGGTTCGTTGACGACGCGATCCGGCACTCGTCGTCATGACCGTTCACCGCACCCGGACCTGAAACGATTCGCGAACGGCCTGTCGCTTCCCGGTGTCCGTGACAGTCGCATTGAAGTCGAGCGCCACCGTATACATGCCCGGCGTGGACTTGATGATGCCGGTTGTGCTCGAGTTGGTGATCGACTCGTTCTTCTTTACGATGATGTTCGTGCGGCTCGTATGCGCTTCTGGCCCCCCTGCAAGAAGCCGATTGACGTCGTGCCTTCGTACTTCGTCTCGTCGCCGGCCCCATGGAAGTAGAAGTGGACGTCGGCGAAGGATTGCGCGTCCGGTCGGCTCGCCGGAATCACGCACTCCGTCTTCGGCTCGGATTGACAGGCGAATTCGTCATCGGCGTTGTTGCGATCGCCGTACATGAGTACCCATGTGATATGGGGCGTGCCCGGGGGCGACGTTCGCCGGCTCCGGCACGCGCTTCGCGCATGTCGACGTAACGACGGCGGCAACGGCGACGACGACGAACTGACGTGCACGCATCAGCGTCTCCATTCGGTGCTTGTTCAGAGGAAGTGGTACAGGATCAGAGTCAGCGCGCCCACCACAATGACGACCAGCGTGGTCATATCTTTCGAGCAGTAGTCGCGAGCTCGAAAAACCGTTGCACGATCCATCGCGGGAGCTCG
>QHWF01000428.1 GCA_003222455.1 Acidobacteriota bacterium | reverse complement strand
GCCATCGAGCGCGGCTTCGGACAGAAGCCGGTGTTCACGCGGGAAGGCGGTTCGATTCCCGTCGTTTCAACGTTCCAGGAGGAGCTCGGCCTGCCGTCTGTGCTGTTCGGCGTCGGACTGCCCGACGAGAACGCGCACGCGCCGAACGAAAAGCTCGACGTGTCGAATTTCCAGAACGGAATCATCGCGTCGGCGATGTTGTACGAGGAAATCGCCACGATCGGGGCACCAGCCTAGGAGTGTGTCCGACTGACGACGCCGACTTGGAACGCAAAGGCCGCGAAGGCCGCAAAGGAAATCCTGCCTTACTTTGCGTCCTTTGCGACCTCTGCGTTCGATCGTGACGTTCTCTAGGAATTCGGAATTTGGAATGCTTGAACGAATCCCTGATTCTGAATTCCCAATTCCAGATAGCCCATTCCCAATTCCGACCGCCGTCCATTCTTCAACGCAAAGAAACCGAACGCGCCTCAGGCCATATCGCGACGGCTGTCGTTCCGCACGCGCGAACCAGCGCATCGTCTGTCACGTCTAACAGCCACGGGCTGTTGAGCCCCCGAACGGGCCGAGCCGGTGAAGGAGACGGGCGATGCGCGTTTTCGGATATCCCGTGGTCGTTGCGGCACTTAGCGTCACGCTTTATTCAACCCTGCAAGGTCAAGCGCTCGATGCCGCTCAGGTGCTTGCCGCCACGCGGGAGGCGCTCGGCGGCGAGAAAAAGTTGTCGGGCGTCAAGACCTTCACGGCCACCGGCAGGACTCGTCAGGTTCGCGGCAACAACCTGGTGCCGATTGAATTCGAAATTACCTGCGAATTGCCCGACAAGTTCGTGCGCATCGATGAATTCCCGGCGCAGGATACCGATCAGACGAGGCTGGGGTTCAAGGGCGACGAACTGATTCAGTTTCCGCCGCCTCCATCGGGAGCAGGCCGCGGACGCGCGGGTGAATCGGCGCCGCCGCCCGCAGGCCGAGCCGGCGGAGGCCCTCCCTCGAACAGCGATCGAGCAGCGGGAGTTGCTCCCGCGAACGCGGGACGAGGCGCCGGTTCCGCGCCGCCAGAGGGCGGACGCACCGGAGGCCCGCCGCCACTCGGTCCGGCGCAACAACGCGTCGTCAACGTGAAGCAGGATTTCGTCCGCTTGACGCTCGGGATGTTTGCGACCTCGTTTCCCAGCTATCCGCTGACGTTCAAGTATCTCGCCCAGGGTGAGGCGCCGGAGGGGAAAGCCGACATCCTCGACGTCGCGGGACCTGTCAACTTCTCGGCCCGTTTCGTCGTCCAACGAGACACGCACCTGCCCGTGATGCTGATGTGGCAGGTGCCGCCGACGACGGTGATGCTGCGCATTCCCGGACAGCCGATGCCCGGTTCCGTGCCGCCCGGAGCGCTGGTCGTCGATGCGCCGGCACCGCCGCCTGCCGGCGCCAGTCAGGACGATCGCACTCAGTACGCCGCGACAATCGCCAATCTGCGGCGACAGGCCCTGACCGAGGCCAAACCGATCGACTACCGGATGTATTACGCCGCTTTCCGTGATGTCGACGGATTCAAGGTGCCGTTCCGCATCCGGCGGGCCATTGCGGGCGAGACGATTGAGGAGACCACGTTCGACCGGATCAGAATCAACACCAGGGTCGACCCGAGAAAGTTCGAGGCTCCAAAATGATGCGCGCACGATGGACTGGTTCTTTTCGGGTGCTCATCGGCGTGTTCCTGTCGTTGTCGGTGTCGTTCGGTCCATGGACGCCGTGCGCCCGGGCCCAGTCGCCCTCTGTCGGCGCGCTGAACGTCACGGTCGTCGATCCGAGCGGCGCCGTCATTGTCGGCGCTACGGTAACGGTCGCCGGCTCGGAGGACGCCACGCACGCGGTCACGCCCGCTCCGATCAAGACTTCGTCTACCGGCATTGCCAGCGTCTCGGGCCTGACGCCCGGGCGCTACACCATCCAAGCCGAGTTCCCCGGATTCGAGATACGGCTGCTCAAAGACGTGCGCGTGCGCAGCGGCGAGAACAAACAAGTCGCGGTGCTGCCGATTCAGAAGGTCGAGACGTCGGTAACCGTTGCTCAGGACAAACAGGTCGCGGCGGCCGATCGGCAGGGTCCGTCGTTCGGCACGGTTCTCACTCGTGACGCGATCGAGGCGCTGTCGGACGACCCCGTGCAATTGCAGCAGCAGCTGCAGGACATGGCCGGTCCCGGCGCCGTCATCCGCATCGACGGCTTCGAGGGTGGCGCGTTGCCCGCGAAAGCGCAGATCCGATCGATTCGTATTTCACGAGACCAGTTCGCCGCGGAGTACCACAGCGCGGGCGGCGTCTCCATCGAGATCATCACGCAGCCGGGCATCGGACCGCTCCGCTACTACTCGACATTCAGGCTTCGCGACGGATCGTTGAGCGGACGCAGTCCCTTTGTCCCTGCCAAGGGCCCCGAACAGAATGTCAACTACGGCGTCGGCCTGGGCGGAACGCTGATCAAGGACAAGAGCTCCTTCAATCTCAACGTGTTCGGCACGAATTCGTACGAAACGCCCAACCTGAACGTGGCGCGGCCCAGCGGCACGCAGTCTGTGGCGCTCGGTATCAAAGCGCCGCGGGACAATCTCTACGTCAACGGCCAGATGGATTACGCGCTCACGCTCAATCAAACGCTGCGCCTCGCCTACAACTTGAGCCGGGTCACGAACGACAACCTGGGCGTCGGCGGCTACGACGAGCTGGAACGTGCCTATTCCACCGAGAACACCGTGCACAATGTGCGCCTCCAGCACTTCGGTCCGCTGGGTCGCCGAATGGTCTGGCGCTCGAGGCTCCAGTTTTTTTCGTCCGACGTCGACACGCAGTCGGCCACGGAGACGCCCACGATTCGTGTGCTCGACGCCTTCACCAGCGGCGGCGCGCAGGTGTCGGGCGGGGATCATTCCACAAGGATCAACCTGGCATCGGACCTGGACTACGTGCTCGGGCGGCATTCATTGCGCACGGGGATTCTGCTGGACGGCGGCTGGTATCGCTCGAACACAGCGGCGAACTATCTCGGCACGTACACGTTCGACAATCTGCAGGCCTTCCAGGCGAATCGGCCCAGCAACTACACGCGACGCATTGGCGATCCGAATATTGCGTACCAGAATCTGCAGAGCGGCATCTACGTGCAGGACGACATCCGGGTGAGAAAGAACCTGACGCTCAGCCCGGGTGTGCGGTATGAGGTGCTCCCTTCGCCAGCGGCCGCACCACGCTGCGAGGCAGTGTCGGCATCTTCTATGACTGGCTGGCGACCAGTACCTACGACCAGGCGCTACGCGTGGATGGCTTCCGTCAACAGGAACTGAACATCATCGATCCCTCGTTTCCGGATACCGGTACCATCGGCATCGTGCCGCCAGTCAACCGGTATCTGCTGGGGAGCGAATACCACGCACCGCAAACCACGCGCATCAGCGCAGGGATCGACCAGGGGCTGGCGAAGGTGATCCGCGTCGCCGCCACCTACAGTTATCAGCGCGGATCAGAACTGTCCCGTGGTCTCAATCTCAACATACCAGTGAACGGTCTCCGCCCGAATCCCGCGTTCGGGAACATCGCCGAGGTCGTCTCCGATGCCGCCTCGCGCCAGCATCAACTGCATGTGGATGCGAACGTGAATCCGGGCGCGCTGCTGCCGGCCTTCAACGGGCCACGTATCAGTTGGAAACGCACCACGGTGTTCCTCAACTACACGCTGGCGTCCCTCAGGAACAACATGGACGGTCCGTTCAGTATTCCGGCAACCGGCGACCTGGCCGCCGAGTGGGGATTTGCGCCGACGGATGTTCGGCACCGGTTGAACGCGGCCTTCAATAATCAGGTCATTCGGAACGTGCTCGTGTCATTGAACGTCAACGCGAACACGGCGGGAGCCTACACCCTTCTGACGGGCCGCGACGACAACGGCGACGGCGTGTTCAACGATCGGCCGGCCGGCGTCGGACGGGACACGCTGCGCGCGGGCGGGCAGACCACCGTCAACCTGATGGTGGGGTATCAGTTCGCGATCGGCCGCAACGCGACGCCGCTGCCACCCGGCATCGGCGTCTTTGGCGGCGGCGGCGCTGCGCAGGTGCGGACGTTCGATCAGGGAAGCGCGCGGTACCGCCTGATGGTCTTCGTGCAGGCGCAGAATCTCACCAACCAGGCCAACTATCTCGGGTACAGCGGCACGTTGACCTCGCCCTTCTTTGGACGACCCACGACCGTCAGCGGGATGCGCAAGATTGACCTCGGGATCGGCTTGAATTTCTAGTTCCGCGGCTCGAATTCGACGCGGAACCACAAAGGACACAAAGGACACAAGGGACACAAAGGCGCACGCTCCAACGTAGAACGCAAAGGCCGCGAAGGCCGCTAAGAAATACTGTTCTTCTTCGCGTCCCTTGCGGCCTCCGCGCGTGACGTTCGCTCTGGGGCCCGATTGGGCGGCCCAGAGCCCAAAGCCTCGAGCCCAGAGCCTGGCCAGCATCGGTCGTGTCCGGCTTTAGCCGGACCGTGTCAGCCTGCCCGGACCTGCGATAGTCTGCATTCGTGTCCAGACTGGAGCGGCTGGTCGACGCGCTCGAGCAGTTTTACGGTCTGCTACCGGCGCCGCCTCGTGATCCGTTCAGGTTGTTCGTCTGGGAGGTCTTGTCGGCGCACTCGACGCCGCATAAACGCGACGCCGCCGTCGCCGCACTCAAGCGCAACCGGGCGCTGACGCCTGATGCGATGTGGCGCGCGCCGCAGAAGAAGCTCGCAGAAAGCGTGGCCCTGGCCGGGCCCTATGCCGAGCAGCGGCTGCGCGCCCTCAGAACGGGCGTGGAGGTGTTCCGGCGGTCGCCCAACCTGGCCGCCACCATTCGCGGGCCGCTCGTCGCGGCGCGCCGCGCCATCAAACCGCTGCCGCAGCTCGGCGAGACCGGTGCGCACCGGATGCTGCTGTTCACGGCCGATCATTGCGTCATGCCCGTGGACGCGCGTGTCAGCCGGGTTGCACGGCGGCTTGGATACGGCGAGCCGCACGACAACTTCCGCAGGCAGGCGCGATCGGTGCAGGCGGCGCTCACCACCGAACTGCCGGCGTCGATCGACCGTTATCGCCGCGCATTTCTGTACCTGTCCCACCACGGCACCGCCACTTGCACCGAGGCCGACCCGCATTGCGCGGTGTGTCCGCTGCTGAAAGAGTGCCCGGAGGGCGGGAAGAGATTGCAGATTTCAGATTGAAGATTTCAGATTGATTTCAGATTGAAGAATTGAGATTGAAGAGTTGAGATCGCTGGGGTGCGGATTGCGTTCACTCCGAAATCGAAAATCTGAACTCCCCAATCTGAAATCTGAAATCTGAAATCTGCAATCTCAAGATTCAATTGAGCGCCGCCATTCGCCGCCGCAGCGTCTTGACGTATTCCCAGATCTGGGCATGCTCTTCACGCTCTTCCGCATCGGCGCCGGCTCTGGCCGAGAGCTGCAGGTACGTCTGCAGGTCGCGCAATGCGGCCGAAAAGTCCTTCAGGTGATACGCCAGCAGCCCGCGATCGCGCAGTTCGTTCATGGCGGACGGGTTGACGGCGAGCAGCAGTTCCGTCACGTCGCGGGCCTGCGGAAACGAATGCATCTTGACGTACGTCTGTTTCAGGTTCAGGAGCATGCGCGCCAGAATCTGTGGTTTTGTCGCGTGCACGAACAGGCGTGCTTCGACCAACGCGTACTTTTCCTCCTCGCCCCCATCGTCGGTCTCGATGATATGCCGCAGCCGGTCGCGACAGGCCTCTTTGGACAGCAGCGCGCCCCCGTGAAAGGCGTCGATGATCAGGTCTTCGGAGTACGGCGGGCCTGGACGCGACGGACAGCGCAGCAGGAAATGACCGGGAAAGTTGATGCCTTCGACGTGCAGGCCGGCGCGGCGGGCCACCTCCATGTAAAGGAGCGCGAGCGTGATTGGAATACCGGTCCGCCGATCGAGAACTTCGTTGAGGAAGCTGTTACGCGGATCCTCGTACGCGGTCTCGTTGCCGGCGAATTGCAGCTCGCCGAACAGATAATCGTTCAGCGCCAGCACTCGTGCGTAGTGTTCGGGATCGACCCGGGGCGGGGTCTCGCCAGCAGCAACAACCGCCTCGGCGACGCGCACGCGCGCCTCACGCCCATACACGTCGAGCTGGTCGAGATACGGACCGGCGTCCAGTCCGGGATATTCGACCCGGGCGATCATCAACGCCGCGATCGCCAGATCGGGATCCGGGCTGAGAGCGGCGTGAGAGAAGCTGCGGACGAACTGCGACTTCATCACCTACGCCGCAGTGTATAACTGTCGCGCCTTGGAACGCAAAGGCCGCGAAGGCCGCTGAGAAATGCTGTCTTCTTTGCGTCCTTTGCGGCCTTGGCGTTCGATCGTGACGTTCAGTCTAGAACCCGAGCACTGCGCCGATGCGAAAGATGCGCGGACTCAGGTTCTGGGCGAGTAACTGGAAGTTTGGCGCGGCATTATTGTTGACGCGCACGAGCGGAGTATTGGTATTGAACACGTTGAACAGGTCGCCGATGATCCGGAAGTTCAGCCTGGACGCCCTGAAATCCTTCGCGACGCGCAAGTCGGTGTTCCACAGGTTCGGGTATCGAAAGGTGTCCATCGCCGGGCTCACGAGCACCGTCAACGCCGAATCAGCGCCCAATGTCGCCGTTGTGCCCTGTCGAACGATCGGGAACAGATAGCCCTGCCGGCCGAAGACGTTGCCGCTGATCTCGATGCCATAGGGCGCCTGGTACATCGCGTTCGCGTTGAACTGCCACTTGGCGTTGATATAGATCGTGCCGGACCCGCTGCCGCCGCTCTGCGGGGCGAATTGCCCGCCGGCGATCAGCGGCTCGGTGACCGTTCGCGTCGGGTTGCCGTTCGTGTCGTAGATGCCGGCGGCGTCGCTGAAATGCTCGCGTGCATTGTTGAAGGAGAAGCCGGCGCGCCCCATCCAGCGGTTCGACAGACGCTTCACGACGCCGAATTCGAGGCCGTGGTAGTCGGTGTAATAGCCCGGCACCGTCGTGGTCAAGAACCCGTTTCCGCCAGCGGCGATCTTCGCCGAGTTCGGAATGAACGTCGGCACCGAATACGCCTGGCCGTTCGGGAGCGTGCCGGTGAACCCCAGTCCAGGCGCGTAGTCGGCGAGCGTGACGCCAACCCGCGGCGTGATCGTATTCGTGAAGTTCCCGAAGAGATCATTGGTTCTCGTGTAGCTGTAATTGACCTGCAACGCCAGGTTCGGCATCAGTTCGCGTTCGATGCCGCCGACCAGACTGCTCGTGTAGGGCGCCTTGAGATTCGGGTCGATCTGGTTCGCCGACGTCACCGCCGTCGGATTGGCGGGATTGAAGCCGCCGGCGGAGGTGATGAACTGATCGAGGAGGACTTCGTTCGCCTGCGCGAAGTGATCGCCATTCAGATCGTTCCACCGATACGTTGCCGAGCCTGCGGTGGAGCTCGGATTTCGAGTACCGATGAGGCCGGTATTGAGCTGGCCCGCATAGCGCGCGAAGCTCGCCCGGGCGATCGTCTTCCGGACCTGGTCGAGGGCGACGGTAATGCCGGCGCGCGGCGAGAAGTTGTTCCACGTGAATGGGCTGTCGTAGCCGGCGAAGGTGAAGCCGGGGACGACGGTTGGGAACGCCTTGTTCGCCAGCGTCGTGCTCGGAAGCGCCAGTCCCCACTGCCGGTCGAAGCGGACCCCTAAATCAATTGTCGTGCGCGTCTGCTGTATCGTGTCGCCGACGTAGAAGTCGAGATAGTTCGCGCGGTTCCCTCCGTACCCCTGACGGAACACCTGAGCCCGCAAATCGGTCGGCGAATTCTCAATCGCCAGAATCATGTTGCCCGGCCACAGTGTCCCGGTTATCGCGTCAGTCGTCCGGTAACCGGCGCCGTATTTCACTTCGTGCGATCCCCCGAACCCGTTGAGAAAGCTGTTGACGTCGACGTTCACGACCTGCTGCGGGCGCACGTTCAAGCTCTGGTTGACGGAGCCGAACGATTGCGCCGTCGTGAAATTGCGGCCGGCCTGCTGATCGAGACCGCCAATCGGATCGAGGATGAACCCGGTGTTGTAGTAGGCGTACTTCGCGGACAGAAACATGTTGGAGGTGATCACCCGGTCGTCGGCGAGCTTCCAGAGGCCGTGAAGTGGATTATCCGTATAGGAATTATCCTGGTGGAAGGTCGCGGTCGGGGCATCGAAGAGAATGCCGGAAATGCCTGGACTCCGACCCTCCTTGATCTTGAACCCGTCGAAGTACAGGCCGCTCACCGTGTCCTTCTTGGTCGCCTGCCAGTTCAACTTCACGTTCGGATTCTTGAGCTTCGTTCTGTCAATCAGCGCGCCGGCGCGGCGCACCAGTTGGATGTCCTGGATGGAGTAGGAACCGTAGAACCATGCGCGGTCCTTGAGAAGCGGACCACCAAGATCGAACCCATAATCCGATATTCTTTTGTTGTGGTCTGACGTCGCGTGCGTCACGCCGGTCGATCGCAACTCGTCGGGGACGTTATCCGACTCCATCGATTCGTTGTCGAAATACCCTCGGACGCCGCCCTTGAACTGGTTCGTGCCGCGCTTGACGACGAAGTTCAAGCCCATCCCGCCGGTCGGCTGCTTGATATCCTGGCCCGCCGTCGACACCTGGATCTCCTCGAAATTGTCGTAATTGAAGTACGTCGGCGACGCGCCGGTTGCCGCCATGTCGGTGATGACGATGCCGTCCATCGTCCAGACGGCATCCTGGGGTCGCGTGCCTTTCGACTGGAAATTGGACTGCTGACCGGTTTCGTTCCCGCCGATATTCACTCGATCGACGAGGACCCCGGGGACCGATCGCATGAGTGCGAACGGGTCGCGCGAGGTCGGAATCTTGGTCAGCTCGTCAGAGCTGAAGTTGGTCGCCGTGCCGGTGGATCGGGTGTCGATGATCGGCGACTGGCCGGTCACGGTAATCGTTTCCGCGACCGCTGCGACCTTGAGCGTCAGCGGCAGTTCAACGTTTCTCCCGACCGCCACGATCACGTTGTCGCGGACCATCGTGGTGAAACCCTGAAGTGTCGCGGTGATCTTGTAGGGACCGGGCGCCAGATTCAGAAAGCGGTACTCACCGTTCGCATCGGTCACGAACGTCTGCGTCGCGTCGACGCCCTGAGCGGTCACGAGCACCCCGGGCAGCACGCCGCCCTGTTCGTCCCTCGCGCTGCCGCTGACCGTGCCGCTCTGAATCTGCGCAAGCGCCGGCGTCGCGCACGCGAGCACCAGCGCGACGATCAGACTCCGTCGTTTCATGTCGACTGCTCCTTGTAACGAAGATTCGCCGCGCCGCCGAGGCTGCGTTTTACTCGGCGGTTTGAGGCGAAGCTTCGTTACTCAGTACACGACCGGCATCGGTGGGTGTAAAGGCGAAAGCCTTGTGAAAAAATGCAACAGCCGCAAACGTATCCAAGCCCTTGGATTGTGATGAGATGTCGCCGGTCAGGATGTGCAGAGCTGTGACAACTCGTGAAGATCCAACGATGCGATCGTGCTGATGATCAGATCTGCATCATGCAGATCCGATTTGCCGTAGGTCTGCGCGACCGCGATCGTTCGAAGTCCAGCTGCGCGCGCCGACAGCAATCCCCACGGCGAGTCTTCGAGCGCCACGCACTGGTGCGGCGCAATCTGAACCGATAACGCCGACGTCAACTGCATGAGCGCGTGCAGGTACGGTTCAGGCGAAGGTTTGCTGAGCGGTGTGTCCTCGGCCGCCACGATCGCGGTGAAATAGTTCACCAGTTGCTCGCGCTCGAGCACGCGGCGGACCTCCGTTCTGAGCGCGCCCGACGCGATCGCGATCGGGACCGCCGCGGCCGCACGCCGAACCGCATCAGCGGCGCCCGGAAACAGGACCGACACGTTCTGTTCGA
>QHWF01000427.1:525-8152 GCA_003222455.1 Acidobacteriota bacterium | reverse complement strand
GAGTACTCCTTCCCGTTCGATTCGATCCGTACATCGCCGTTCGAGGCGCGCACGACTCTGTACGGCACCATCTTCATCTCTTCGCTGACTTCGTCGTAGCGCCGGCCCATGAAGCGCTTGATCGAGAACACCGTGTTCTCGGGATTGGTGACTGCCTGACGCTTGGCGACCTGACCGACGAGGCGTTCGCCGCTCTTGGTGAACGCGACAACTGACGGCGTCAGCCGGCTCCCTTCCGGATTGGTAATGACAACCGGCTCGCCGCCTTCCATCACGGCAACAACCGAGTTGGTCGTGCCCAGGTCGATTCCAATGATTTTGCTCATTCAGTACCTCTGATCGTGATCAAATGATAAAACCTGAGTCTCACATTGTCAAAGTTTAACGGCCCTCCAGGGCCGTTAAACTCAGTGCTATAATAGATTTGCCAGCCACACCTGCCCGCTCGGTCCGAGGCGGTCTTTATGTCCTTTTACGATGTCCGTCGTACGCATATTGCCCGGCTCCTCGGCTGCGCGTTGCTGCTCATCGGATTGGCCAGCGCCGCTCACGCGCAGGATTCGCCGCCTCCTTATCTCGCGGTGGTGGAAGGAGCTGCACACATCGATCGCGAAGGCGATGTGCAGCCTGCCGTGCAGAACATGCCGCTCCTGCCAGGCGACCGCGTCAGCACGCTGACCGGTCGCGTGGAAATTCTCTTTTCCGACGGCAGCGCGCTCGACCTCGATCAGTTCTCGACGGTTGAATTACTGACCCCGATTCGCATGCACCTGGCGGCCGGTCGTGGCATCTTCGTCGTGCCCGCCGATGTCAATCGGCCAAATGCCACCCGATACGAGATCGACACTCCGGCAACCATCATTGTCACCCGCGGGTTCGGCACCTACAGAGCCGATGCGGCGTCGGCTTCGAGTTCGTGGCCAGCTGATGCGTTCGACCAGTGGGCCGAAGCCAGGTACGCCGAACGCACCGCCACAGCTTCCGGTCAGTACCTCCCGCAGGACCTGCGCGTGTATGGTGGGACCTTCGACCATTACGGAAGCTGGCAGTACGACACCTCGTACGGCTACGTGTGGTATCCGAGCGTCGAGCCAGCATGGCGTCCCTATTACAACGGTTACTGGGAACCGCTTCCGCGTTATGGATGGACGTGGATCGGGGCGGATACCTGGGCATGGCCGACCCATCATTATGGCCGCTGGGGTTATTCGCGGACCGGGTGGTTCTGGATTCCAGGCCGGACGTTTGGACCTGCGTGGGTGTCGTGGGGCGCCGCGGAAGGGTACGTGAGCTGGTGCCCGCTCGGATTCGACAACCGGCCGGCGGCGGCGTTGTCCGTTGGCCTGGGCAACCCGTCGAACGGATGGGTCGTGGTGCCACGCACCGTGTTCGGCGGGCGCGGATTGTTTGCGAACCGATACGCAGTCGCCCCGCACCGCATCCCGGCGCACACGGCGTTCATCGTGCAGTCCGTGCCGCCGGTCGCGGTGCCACGGGACAGGGGCGGTCGGCGGGCAGCCGTGGCTCCGGCCGGCCGTACGGACAGCGCATCGGCGGCATCTGGAAACGCAGGCCAGCGTCAGGCTGTCCCGTCCGCGAGCGGCGTCGATCGTCAGCAGGCGCCGCCGGGAGTCGCGGTCCCGCGACGGGGCATCGCAGGCCAGCGTCCGGCGGAGAATCCACAGGCGCCAGCGGTCAGTCCACAGCAGCCGGCCGCACAGCCACGGCAGTCGACGCCCTCGTTTCGATATCCGGAACTTGGGGATCGGACGCGTTCGCGGACCGAAATCCAGGGAAATTCCGGCGGCATGCCAGCTGAACGCCGAGTGATGCCGGCAGTGCCGCGCGCCACCGTCCCGGCGGCGCCGGTTGTCGTGCCGGGCGCCCAGCCAGCCGCGCCTCCGCAGAACGACGTCCCGCGGTTCCGAACGCCGGCCACGATGTACGGCGTACCGCAAAACAGTCCGGCCGGCGTATCCAGCGCGCCTCACGTCGTGCCTCGATCGGCAATGCCGCCGAGCGTGGCGCCTCCCGCCGCGGCGGGCGTCCCTGCGGCACCGCGAATGACGCCTCCCGCGCCGGCACCGTCCGTTGCCGTCCCGCGCGCGGCGCCGGCGGCACCACCGAGCCCGCCAGCGGCCGCGCCTCCGCCGAACGCGGCGCCGCCGCCATCGCACGCCGCGCCATCGCGCGGGTCGCCATCGCGATCGGGCGGCGACGGCCAGGCCCAGTCACGGCGTCGAGGCTAGGAGCGTCCGACTACGTGACGCCGCCGTAGAACGCAAAGGCCGCGAAGGCCGCAGAGAAATCCTGGCTTTACTGTGCGTCCTTTGCGGCCTCTGCGTTCGATCGTGACCTTCTCCAGGCTCTTGGAAGAGCCTAGAGAGCCGAGGTTCGTCATGACACACGTCGTCATCAAAGTGGCCCGCAAGGCCGGCATCATCGCGCTGTTCATCCTGGCGGCGATGCTGGGAATCCTGAGCGGCGTGCTGTTCGCGTACGCCGGCGACCTGCCCCAGGTGTCGGCGCTCGACAACTATTCGCCGAGCACGATTACGCGGATCTATTCCGCGAACGCTCAGGTGATCGGCGAGTTTGCGACGCAGCGGCGCGTCGTCGTCGGCTACGACGATATCAACCCGTTGCTGCGGCAGGCGATTGTCGCGACCGAGGACGCGGAGTTCGATCGCCATTTCGGCGTGAACATCTGGCGCATTTTCGTCGCCGCGGCAATCGACATCATCAAGCGCCGGCGCGAACAAGGCGCAAGCACGCTGACACAGCAAGTCGCTCGAAATCTCGATGAATTCGGTCTGACGAAGCAGAAACTCTTCGACCGCAAAGTCCGCGAGATGATCCTGGCGATTCAGATCGAAAAGCGCTACACCAAGAAAGAGATCTTCGCGATTTACTGCAACCAGATGTACCTCGGTCACGGGGCGTACGGCGTCGAAGCCGCGTCGCGTTTGTACTTCAACAAGACGAACAAACAACTATCGCTCGAGGAGGCGGCGCTCATCGCGGGCGTTTTCCAGACGCCCGAGCGGCAGAGCCCTTACGTCGATATGAAGCGCGCGATGCAGCGGCGAAATGTTGTGCTCCAGCGGATGGCCGACGAGCGCTACATTACACAGGATCAGGCAGACGCCGCCAAGGCCAGACCGATCGTCACGCGTGGACAGCCGAACGCCCCTCCGGGCATTGCACCGTTCTTCGTCGAAGAAGTGCGCAAGCACCTGGAGCGCGAATACGGTGCCAAGGTGCTGTACGAAAAAGGTCTGTCGGTGACGACCACGCTGGATCCGAAGCTTCAGGACATCGCGAACAAGGCCATCGAACACGGTTTGCGCCGATACGACAAACGTCACGGCTGGCGGCGGCCGCGGCGGAACGTGCTCAGTGAAGGCCACACCATCGAAGGGTTCAGAAACGATCGCTGGAATCGACCCATTGCCGTCGGTGATGTCGTGCCTGCCGTCGTGGTGACGGCGCCAAAGGCCGGACCTGCGCGGCTGCGAGTCGGCCCCTACCATGCCGACCTCGCGAAGGACGGCTACGCCTGGACGCACAAAGCGTCCGCGGCCGATCTCTTTCAGCCGGGCGATCTCGTCGAAGTGGCTGTGGCGAAGATCGACGACTCGGCGCTCACGGCGGCGGTGACGCTCGATCAAACGCCGATCGTCGAAGGTGCGCTCATCGCGATCGAGAACCGGACGGGACAGATCAAGGCGATGGTCGGCGGGTGGAACTTCAATCGCAGCAAGTTCAATCGCGCCGTCCAGGCGTATCGGCAGATTGGATCCACATTCAAGCCGATCGTGTACACCGCCGCGATCGATCGCGGCTTCACGCCGACGTCGATTCTCGTCGACGCCGCGGTGAGCTATCCGGCCGGCAACGGGCAGATCTACACGCCGCACAATTACGACCACGAGTTTCAGGGCCCGATTACTCTCCGCTGGGCGCTCGAGGAATCGCGAAACGTTCCCGCCATCAAGATGATGGACACACTGGGGCCGAAACACGTCATCGAGTACGCGAAGCGGTTCGGGTTCAGCGAAGACTTTCCGCCTTACCTGCCGATTGCGCTCGGCGCGGGCGACGCGACCCTGCTCGAAGTGACGAGCGCGTACACCGTGTTCCCCGACCAGGGCGTGCGCATGAAACCGTTCGACGTGCTGAGCGTCAAGGACCGGGACGGCAATCTGCTCGAGGAAAACCGCGGCGAGCCGTCCGATGTGATCCGTGCCGACACGGCCTACGTGATGACGAACCTCCTGCGCGGGGTGGTCGTCCGCGGCACGGCGAAACGTGCGGCGGACATGGCGAGAACATGGCCCATCGCGGGAAAGACCGGCACGGTCGACGACAACACCGATGCCTGGTTCATCGGCTTCGATCCCGACATCACCGTCGGCGTGTGGATCGGGTTGGACGAGAAGAAATCACTCGGCAACGCCGAGCAGGGATCGTTCGCGGCGCTGCCGATGTGGATGGAGTTCATGCAGGCCTACATCGACCAGCGGCCGGATAAAGATCAGCCACCGCAATTCACCGCGCCGGGCAACATCGTGTTCCTCGCCGTCGACAAGTCGAATGGCGCGATCCTGCCGCCGGAAACTCCGGGCGCGATCAACGAGGCGTTCATCTCCGGCACGCAGCCGGGCGGAATGGCCCGGTAGGTCGGGTAAGTCGGGGAGGTCAGGTAGGTCGGGTGGGTCAGGGCTGCTTGTCATCATCTCATTGACATACCCGACCGACGCGACCTCCCTGGCCTCCCCGACCTCCCCGACCTCACTGACCTCCCTTGACGATCCCCCGAAGCCCTGCCGCTCCCTCTAAGACGATCGCTTCAGCCGGGCGATCACAGAACCGGCTTCTGGAACTCGGAGCCCGACCGTCGCACCAATGTAGACGACCGCGTACGCGCCGAGCACGACGGCTGCCAGCAGGATTGGGTCCCGTGGACCAATCGTCAGCTTCAACGTCCAGGCGCCGGCTGCTCCGGCAGCTGCCGCCCCCCACAGTTGCACGACATAGGGCACCGTCAGTCCCGTGTCGCCGATGCGGCGGTTCAACGTCGTTCGCAGCAGCAGCATTTCCACCCATCCGGCAATGCCCGCCGACGCGGTCAAGCCTGCCGCGCCCCACATCCGCGGCAACCCGAGCGCAGGCGGCAGCGGAATCGCAAAGAGATATCCCAGCACCGTCGTGAGCACGACCCGAACAATCGCGAATCGCAGCGGCGTCTTCGTATCGCGGAGGGCATAATAGGTCGAGGAGTAGAGTCGCCCAAGCGTCGACGCGAGCAGGCCGACGGCCGATCCGGCCAGAATGCCCCACACATACAACGAGTCGATCCGATCGAATCGGCCGGTTTGAAAAAGCGCGCCGACCACGACGTCGCCGAGCGCGAGGAACGCCATCGCCGAAGGGACAACGAAGTAAGCGATTCGGCGAAGACCGATGTTGAGCCGCCGGCGCACCGCGTCGATGGCTGCCGCATCACCGCTGGCGATGCTCGACATCGCCGGCAGTTCGGCAGCCGAGACCGACATGCCGAAGAGGCTTACCGGCAACGTGTACAGCGTCGACGCATTCTGCAGGCCGGTAACGGCCCCCGTGCCGAGCAGGCTCGCCAGCAGCGCGTCGATGTAGGCGCTCACCTGGACCACGCCACGGCTCACGAGCACGGGCGTGAAGTTGCTGGCGATGGTGCGCACGTGATCGGATGTCGTGTCGAGCGCGAACCTCAAGTCGGGCGCGACTCGCCACACCACCGGCACCAGCACGAGAAACTGCAGCACGCAGCCGGCGACCGATCCCCACGCCAGCAGGATCGCCAGCCGCGGAAGCTCGGTGCCGCCGAAGATCACAAGCGTCGCGATCATCGCTGCGTTCCACATCACGCTGCTCGCGTACGACAGCAGGAAGCGGTGATGGCTGTTGAGGACGCCGAGACACCAGGCCGACATCACCAGCAGCCCGGCGCCCGGAAACAGCACGCGGACGATCTGGATCGTCAATGCGCGCTTCTCACCGTGGAATCCGGGCGCAATTGCAGCGATGAAGAGCGGCGTCGCGACGACACCGACGAGCACGAGTACCGAGACGATGAGAGCGAGCCCCGAGGCGATCGCGCCGGCCAGGCGATCGGCTTCGCGCCGATCGCCACGCGCGAGAAGCGACGCATACACGGGGATGAACGATGCTGACAGCGCGCCCTCGCCGAACAGGTTCTGGAGAAAGTTCGGAATCCGGAGCGCTGCCGTAAACGCATCGGCCACGTCGTTGCGAAGTCCGAAGTAATGGGAAAAGACGCGCTGGCGAATCAGTCCGGTCAGGCGACTGAGGAGGATCCCCGCCGCTACGAAGAACGCCGACCGTGCGCTGCCGGGGCGGCCGCGTTCGCTCGCGCCCGTTCCCTCGCCGCGCGAAGACCCCAACCGGGCACCATCGACGGCTTCAGTCAACGTCGTCGTCGACTGTCACCTCGCCGAGCGTGCCGCTCGATTTCTTCATCAGATAGGCCTTGATGAATCCGTCGAGGTCGCCGTCGAGGATGCGGTTGACGTCGCCGACCTGTTCTCGCGTGCGGTGATCTTTCACCAGCTGATACGGGTGCAGCACGTAGCTCCGGATCTGACTGCCGAACCCGATCTCCTTCTTCGCGCCGCTGATCTGTTCGAGCTTCGCCTGGTTTTCTTTCGTTTTCATGTCGTACAGCCGCGCTTTCAGCACCCTCATCGCCGAGTCGCGGTTCCGGTGCTGCGAGCGCTCGTTCTGACACGACACGACCAGACCGGTCGGCAGGTGGGTGATGCGCACCGCGGAGTCGGTCACGTTCACGTGCTGGCCGCCGGCGCCGCTCGACCGATACGTGTCGATCCGGAGGTCCTTTTCTTCCACTTGAATATCGACATCCTCGGGCAGGTCGGGCCACACGTAGAGCGACGCGAACGACGTGTGGCGGCGCGCGGCCTGATCGAACGGCGAAATGCGCACCAGGCGATGCACGCCCGCTTCGGCGGAGAGCAACCCGAACGCATACTCCCCCGTCACGGTGAACGTCACGCTTTTGAGGCCCGCCTCCTCGCCGGGCTGATAGTCGATCAGCTCGCGCCTGAAACCGCGACGCTCGGTCCAGCGCAGGTACATCCGCAGCAGCATTTCCGCCCAGTCCTGCGACTCGGTTCCGCCGGCGCCCGGGTGGATGGTGACGATGGCGTTCTTGCGATCGTGCTCGCCGCCCAGCATCTTCTTGATCTCGCCGGCCTGCACTTCCTGGTCGAGCGAGTCGAGCGCATGCGCGAATTCGCCGTCAATCGCCTCGCCCGCCTCGGCCCATTCGACCAGCACCGCCAGATCGTCGCTCTTTCTCTTGAGCGAGCGCACGAGATCGCGATCCTGCTCGAGCCGGCGGCGGCGCTGCAGGACCTTCTGTGCTTCAGCCTGGTCTTTCCAGAAATCGGGCGCGGCCGTGCGCGCTTCGAGACGGTTCAGCTCTTCTTCCGGGCGGGTGGCTTCAAAGATAACTCCGCAGATTGGCAGCGCGTCTACTGAGATCCTCGTAGCGGCGCATCAAATCGTCGAAATTCGGCATGCGCTCTCCTCTCGGCATCGACGG
>QHWF01000427.1:0-503 GCA_003222455.1 Acidobacteriota bacterium | reverse complement strand
GTCGCCGCCGTTCGTAAAAACCGTTCAGGCTATTGTACACGGCGTCTCGACAGAACCAGCACCGCAACCGTCGCCAGGACCGAGGCGTACGCCACGATGTCGCCGTGGCGCGCGTAGTAGGTCGTGACGCGCAGGAACCGCACGTCGCCAACCAGCACAGCAGACTGGAAAATATCGCTCTTCGCCACAACCCGTCCGTACGGATCCACGATGCCGCTGATGCCGGTGTTCGCCGACCGGACGAGGTACCGACCCTCTTCGATGGCGCGCATCGACGCCTGCGCAAAGTGCTGATGCGGCGCCGACGTGGCGCCGAACCACGCATCGTTGGTAATCGTGGTGAGGAGCTCGCTGCCGCGGATCACGAACTGTCGGACCAGCGCCGGATACACAACCTCGTAACAGATGGCGACGCTGACCGGATGGCCGTTCACCGGCAACAGCGCCGGATCGGTCCCGGCCGAAAAGGGTCCCACGGCCTCGACCAGCGGGCCGGCGAAGAA
>QHWF01000426.1 GCA_003222455.1 Acidobacteriota bacterium | reverse complement strand
CGCCGCCGACGGCGCGTCTCGCCGAACGGTTCTGGCCGGGACCGCTGACCGTGCTCGTCGCGACACCCGTCTCGCTGGCACGCGATGTCGACGGCGGCACGGGAACCGTTGGCGTCCGCGTGCCGAATGATGCCGTCGCGCGCGCCATCGCCGAGGCATGCGGCCGACCGATTACCGCCACCAGCGCCAATATCAGCGGAGAACCCGCAACGGCCAATCCGGACGATGTGGAGCGGATGCTTGGCGATCGGATCGATCTCCTGATCATCCGGCGAGGCTCGCCTCGTCCGGGCGGGAGCCGTCAAGTGGGATGAGATTGAACGATGCCTGCGTGGATTGAGTTAACGGAGGAAACGGAGTGAACGGTAAAACACAGAGCAACGGAGAAACGGAGGCAACGGAGTAAGTCCACCGCATCTTTCCCCTTCGTATCTCCGTTGCTCTGTTTCTCTGTGTTTTACCGTTTACTCCGTCCGCTCTGTTAACTTCAAACGCGGAGGCTACTGCAACCATGATATTGGCGCAAACAGCACGCCCTGAACGGGCGGCGCTGGTCGGCTTGATTGCCGGCCGCGCGCGGCGGCTCGAAGCCGAACGATCGCTCGAAGAGCTTGGAAGCCTGGCGGAGGCGGCGGGCGGCGAGGTGGCGCTTCGTGTGCTGCAGGAGCGGCCGAAGCCCGATCCCTCGACGTTCCTTGGCCTGGGCAAGGTCCGGACGCTTGCGGTGTCCTGCGCTGAATTGGGCGTGGACGTCGTCATCTTCGACAACGAGTTGACGCCCGCGCAGCTCCGGCAGATCGAAGAAGAGGTGTCACGGAAGATCATCGATCGCACGCAGCTGATTCTGGACATCTTTGCGCGGCGCGCGCAGACTCGCGAGGGCAAGCTCCAGGTCGAGCTGGCGCAGTTGAAGTATCTGTTGCCGCGCCTGGTTGGCGCCGGTGCCGCCTTGTCGCGGCTTGGCGGCGGCATCGGCACCAGAGGACCAGGCGAGACCAAGCTCGAAACCGATCGCCGGCGTATTCGCACGCGAATCCACGCGGTGAGCGAAGCGATCGAGCACGTCCGCCGCCGCCGATCCCAGCTGCGCGAGCGGCGTCAGAAGGCGTCGGTGCCGACCGTGGCACTGGTCGGCTACACCAACGCGGGCAAGACCACGTTGTTCAACGTGCTGACGCGCGAGAACGCCGTGACGTCCGACGCGCTGTTCGTCACGCTCGATCCGCTGGTTCGCCAGGTCCGGCTGCCCGACAGCCGGGAGCTGCTGGTGTCGGACACGGTCGGGTTCATCGATCGGTTGCCGCATGCGCTGGTCGCGGCCTTTCGCGCCACGCTCGAAGAAGTTGCCAATGCCGACCTGATCCTGCACGTGATCGACGCGGCTGCACCGGATCGCGATCGCCGGATCAGTGCCGTTCGGCAGGTGCTGGACGACGTCGGTGCGACAGGGGTGCCGCTGGTGGACATCTACAACAAGAGCGACATGCTGACCGTGGATGAACGCCGTCGGCTGGAGGAACGTGATCCCGCCGCGCTGTCCATCTCCGCGCTGCAGCGCACTGGCATCGACGAGCTCCTCGAGACCATCACGTCAAAGGTCGCGCTCGACGTCAGGCGCGTCACGCTGACCTTTAATCCCGACGATCCTGCCGATCGCGAACGGATCGCGCGGACGTACCGTCATGGTCGCGTGATCGTGCACGAGACACGGGACGGGCAGATCTCGATTACGGCGGACGTTCCCCGGCGCGTGCTGAGCTGGGTGGAACATCGGGCTGACAAGCGATGAGCGGATCGGAATCGCCTGACACGACAATCAACGCAGAAACCGCAGAACGCGCAGAGCTTTGAAGAATCTTTTCTGCGGGTTCCGCGTGTTCTGCGTTGATCGTCGTGTTGCTGGCACAACGTTCGCGCGGCGACGGAAGCGGGATGTAATATTTCGAGGATGAGGAAATGGGCTCTGGCGGTCGTGATGTTCGTCAGCGCATGTGCGCCCAGGCCGGTGTCTGTCCCGGTAGTAACCGCGCTGAAATTCCCGGAGTTCGTCCAGCCACCCATTCCTCCGGCCTTCGCCAACTCACCAGTCGCCGCCACGTTCAGCCGCGGGTGGGTCCTGTTCCAGACGGGCGATCTCAAGGGAGCCGAGCGGGCGTTCGTCAGCGCGGCCACATCGGCGCCGGGATTTCATCCGGCTGAAACCTCTCTGGGATATCTGGAGCTGGCGCGGAAGGACGCCAAAGCGGCCCTGCCGCACTTCGAGCGGGTGCTCGAGCGTGAGCAGCGGTACGTCCCGGCCCTGCTTGGGCGGGCTCAGGCGTTGCTCGCCCTCAACCGTGAAGCCGACGCCCTGGCCTCATTCGAGGCGGCGCTCGCCGTGGATCCCGGGCTGACCGACGTGCGGCGCCGGGTCGAGGTTCTGAAATTCCGTGGCCTCGAGCAGAAGATCGCGCGCGCACGGGAGCTTGCGCGCCAGGGACGGATCGACGAGGCGGTGCAGGCATATGCCGGCGCGATCGCGAGCTCGCCCGACAGCCCGTTCCTGTACCGGGAGATCGCCGCGATCGAGCGGCAAAAGGGGAGTGTCGACGCCGCGCTGGCTGATTTTCGAAAAGCACTGGCGCTCGATCCGGCCGATGCCCGATCGCTCGAACAAGTTGCCGAGATTCTCGAGAGCCGGGACGACCTCGACGGCGCTGAAAAAGCCTATGCCGACGCGCTCGCGCTCGAGGCGAATCCGGCCGTCGAGAAGCGGCTGGAAGCGCTGCGCGACCGCATGGCCCTGGCCCGGCTGCCCGCCGAGTATCGCGCGATAGACGAGGCGCCGCAGATAACCCGCGGCGACCTGGCGGCCCTGATCGGCATCCGCCTCGCCCCGCTGCTTCAAACCGATCGGCCGCGCGAGGCCATGCTCATCACCGACACGCGCGCGCACTGGGCATCGCCCTGGATCATGAGTGTCGCGCGCGCCGGCATCATGGAACCGTTTGCGAACCATACGTTTCAGCCGCGATCCATCGTGCGGCGGACCGATCTGGCGCAGGCGGTGGCACGATTGCTCTCGCGCATCGCCGCGCAACACGCGGCGCAGGCGAAAACGTGGGAGTCGGCCCGCCTGAAGTTCACCGACCTCTCACCCGGTCATCTCGCCTATCCAGCCGCGTCGATCGCGGTGGCGGCCGGTGTCATGACCACTGTGCCGGAGAACACCTTTCAACCCGCCCGCCCGGTGACCGGCGCGGAAGCGAGCGAGGCGATCAGCAGACTGGAAGCGCTCGCCGGCCTTCCCACGGCCTCCAGGCATCAGAACCGGTGACGTGTGCTGACGCCGGCGAACCAGTTGACGCTGCTGCGCATGCTGTTGATTCCTGCATTCGTCATCCTCGTCGTCTACGGGTATCTTGGCTGGGCGCTCCTCGTTTTCGGTTTCGCCGGGGCCACGGACGCCCTGGACGGACTGATCGCCCGCTGGTCCGGTCAGAAGACCAGCCTCGGGGCGTGGCTCGATCCGATGGCCGACAAGCTGTTGCTGGTGACGACGTTCGTGGTGTTGACGCTGCCGGGACTGGAGCTGGCGAACCGGCTGCCGATCTGGTTGACCGTGCTCATCATCAGCCGTGACGTCGGCATCGTGCTGACCGTCGCGATCGTGAACCTGGCGATCGGTCCGCGAACGTTTCGCCCGTCGGTCTACGGCAAGATCGCCACCGCAACCTACATCGTCACGGCCATTGTCGCGATGCTGTTCAACTATCTGCGGTATCACTCGGTCGTCGTCGATCTGTTCGTGTGGGCGTCGCTCGCGATCACGCTCGTGTCCGGGCTGCACTACATCCGGCACGCGACGCGAATCGTCGAAGCGTCGGGGCGGACGTAAATCAGATTTCAGATTTCAGATTTCAGAATTCAGATTTTGATGGCAGATTTGAGGTGCCGAGGCGGTCCACAATCTCAGGTCCAAAATCTGCCGTCCACGTGTGCCATCCAAATCTGCAATCCAAATTTGCAATCCAAATCTGCAATCTGCAATCTGCAATCTGAAATCTCATGGATCCCTGCGCGTCACTTCGATCGGAACGCCGACCACGTACTCGACCTGAATGCGATCGCCGGGTTCGAGGCTGTTGCCGATCACCGCTTCGGGTCGGATCCTCGCCACGTGCACCTGGCCGTCAGGATCTACGACGTCGGTGAAGAACACGTCCCACGAGATCTGGCCGTGGATGCTCATCGGCTGAACCTTTTTCAGAATGCCTTCGCGCGTGCCTGTCAGCATTGGTCCTCACGGTCCGGCTGAAGCCGGACACTGCCGTTGTGTGTGACGCCACCTGTCCGCCTTCAGGCGGACCTTTGTCCCCAGATCAGGATCCGTTTGAAGGGAAAGAAGAAGGGCCGCGCCGGCTCGATGCGTTCGAGGAGGCGCCGTCGATACTCGTCCACAAACGCGCCGAACAGGTCGGGCGGCAGGTGGCGCGAGTACTCAGCGAGCAGCGTGCCCTTCATCCATTCCACCACCGCGTCGGGTCCGCTCAGGACGTGAGGATAGACGATCAGACGCACGGCGGGATCGCGGAAGCCAAGCTGGAACAGCAGGCGCGCGTACGCCTCCGGCGCCAGAACCGGCTGCGATCGCCGCCATTCACCGAACGCGGACCGAAACGGCTCGACGTCCGACAGTTCCATGGCCACCACGTGCGATGGGTCGTCGTACATCGCCGGCATCTGGACCGCCAGTTGGCCATCCGGCGTCAGCGCCGACGCGAGCCGTGCAAACAACGCGACGTGATCATCCACCCAGTGCAGGGCCGCATTTGAAAAAATGAGATCGACCTGCTCGCCGTGCCGAGGAAACGCGGCAATGTCCCGTTGCTCGAAGCGAACCCCGTCTGTGGCGGCCTCGGCGACGGCGGCGGCGAGCATGCGCGACGAGCGATCGATCCCGAGCGTGGTGCTCGCCTGCAGCTCTCTGTGGAGGCGATAAGTCAATCTGCCGGTGCCGCACCCGAGATCGACGACACGCATCAGCGGCGCCGGCCTGACGGGATCCCGGCGCGACTGCCCTGGGGACCCCGAATCATCGCGACGAGGTCGAGGAACGGCCGTTCGCGCTCGCTGAGAAACTTCGCGTACTGGTCGGGATTCCAGGGGTCGAGGGGTCGGTCATCCTCCGCGTCCTCCGCGTCATCCGTGGTGGAGAGGCTCCTCGCCATCGAAGGGCAGCCGGTCGAGATCGGCGACCGTGCAGAAATTGTGTACGCTGACGCCCAATAAGCGAACCGGCCGCTGTCCGGCATCGGTGCGGTCGAGCAGTCGCACGGCCCGGGCCGTCAGCTCGTGTTCGTCCCGGGTCGGCGGCGCGGTGTGGCTGCGGCTGATGGTCGTGAAATCAGCATAGCGGACCTTGATGGTGATGGTGCGCGCCAGCAGCTGCCGGCGTGCCAGCCACGCGCTGGCGTCCGAGGCCATGTCGACGACTGCCCTGCGGATCGTGTCGATGTCGGTCAGATCCTGCGGATACGTGGTTTCGGATCCCGACGATTTGACGTCGCGATTCGGAACCACCGGCCGATCGTCGACGCCATACGCGAGTTGACGCAGCCAGTCCGCAAGGCTGCCGACGGTCTCGCGCATCATTTGCAGGTCGGCGGTCCGGACGTCTACCAGGCGCTCGATGCCGCGCGCGCGCAGTTTGCCGGCGGTCACAGGGCCGACGCCCCACAAGGCGTCGACCGGTAACTGCTGAAGGAAGGGTTCCACGCGATCGGGGCTGATCACGGTCAGGCCGTCGGGCTTCTTCCAGCCGGACGCGATCTTCGCGAGGAACTTGTTGGGGGCGACGCCGGCCGAGGCCGTCAGGCGGGTCTCGGCACGAATGCGCTGCTTCAGCCGCTTCGCCACCGCGGTGCCGAGCGTTTCGCCCCACAGATTGTCGGTCACGTCGAGATAGGCCTCGTCGAGCGACACCGGCTCCACCAGCGGTGTCACTTCACGGAAGATCGAGAAGATCGCGCCCGACGCCGCCTTGTACCGGCTGAAATCCGGTGGCACGATGACGAGTGACGGACAGAGCCGCACCGCCTTCGCCATCGACATGGCGGACCGAACACCGAAGGTCCGCGCCTCATAGCTCGCGGCGGCGACGACGCCGCGCGTGTCGGGTCGTCCGCCAACGGCGACCGGCTGCCCGCGCCACGCCGGATTGTCGCGCTGCTCGACCGACGCGTAGAACGCGTCCATGTCGATGTGAAGAACCCTTCTGACCATGAGATTTCAGATTGTAGATTTCAGATTGCAGATTTGGAATTGCCGATTTGGAATTGTCGATTTGGAATTGTCGATTTCGGACTACCATAATTAGAAGTCCCGACCATCGTTCTGAAACTCTGGAAACCGGTAAATCTGGAAGCTGTAAATCTGAACGCTAAAATCAATCTTAAATCTGAAATCTACAATCTGAAATTTCATTAAAAAGCATGCAGTTTGTCTACACCATGAAAGGGCTCGGGAAGGTTCATCCTCCCGACCTCAAAGTTCTCGAAGACATCTGGCTGTCGTTTCTGCCCGGCGCGAAGATCGGCGTGCTGGGGCTCAACGGCGCGGGGAAGAGCTCGCTGCTGCGCATCATGGCGGGCGACGATCACGAGTTCCTGGGCGAAGCGTTTCCGGCCGACGGCCTCTCCATCGGGTTTCTCCCCCAGGAGCCGCGATTGGACTCGTCGAAAAACGTGCTCGGCAACGTCGAGGAAGGGGTGGCCGAAATCAAGGCGCTCCTGGCGCGCTATGACGAGGTGAACGCGAAGCTCGGAGAAGATCTGTCGCCCGCCGCCATGGACAAGGTCATGGACGAGCAGTCGCGCATCCAGGACAGGATCGAGGCGGCGAATGCGTGGGACCTCGACGCGCGGCTCGACCTCGCCATGGACGCGCTGCGGCTGCCGCCGCCGGACGCTGACGTGTCGACGCTGTCGGGCGGCGAGCGCCGGCGGGTCGCGTTGTGCCGTCTGTTGTTGCAGTCGCCCGACCTGCTGCTCCTCGACGAGCCCACGAACCATCTCGACGCGGAGTCGGTTGCCTGGCTCGAGCGCTTTCTCAAGGAGTATCCGGGCACCGTCGTCGCGGTTACGCACGATCGGTATT
>QHWF01000978.1:1125-1615 GCA_003222455.1 Acidobacteriota bacterium | reverse complement strand
AACATCTATGTTCCGCCGGTGTCGACGCGACCATGGCTATGCAGCTGGTTGCTGTGATTGTCCTTCCTGTTCGGTATGCGTGGCGGCTGCGCGTTTCCGAGCGCCCTCGTAATTCAGGGTCCCGGCCTTCAGTCCGCCTTCTCCGAAACGGACCGTCATCTCAGATATCGCTCCGGCTAGGGCGGCACCCGATACCCTGTCCCGCGCTCGGCACGCGAGGTGAAACTGCAGCTCCTCGGACATGCTCCGCTCCATCTCGGAGCGGTGAAGGACGCTGCGCCACCACGAGCGCATTCGAGTCAGCAGCGGCATCACGCCTCTTGCGCGCGAAGGGCCATGTTCATCGCGAGTGCGGTGCGATTCCAGCGCTCCGTCTGAGCCTTCAGCCGCCGCCGGCCGGCGGCGGTGAGGGTGTAGAACTTGGCCCTGCGATTGTTAGCGGACGTGCCCCACTTCGTGTCGACGAGGCCCTGATGTTCGAGCCGATACA
>QHWF01000978.1:0-1094 GCA_003222455.1 Acidobacteriota bacterium | reverse complement strand
GCAGCAGCACGCCGTATCCATGCTGCGCCCCGAGCGAGACCGCCTTCAGGATCAGCAGATCGAGCGTGCCGGGCAGAAGGTCGGCCTGATGTACCACGCCGTTCACCTGAACGACTTAGGAGAATACGCCACGCTTTCCTAAGCTGTCAAGGAGAACGTAACAAGCCTCCACTTACCCTTGGTATTGCAGCACGTGCATTCCACCATTCCAGTCGCTGACGTACATCAGTCCATCGGTCGTCACGTAGACATCGCACGTCTTCGCGGCAAGCCCCACATTCGGCCTGGGATCGATCAGCTTCGGTGGAACTGGTGGCACCCAGGAGGCGATTTCCCTGGGCGCAAATGCATTCGTGATGTCGAATACGCGTACGCCGGCATTGTTGTACGTGGCGACGATCATCTCCTCGCTGTGGAAAGAACCGGGCCGGTTCTCATGGACGTTGTGCGGCCCGAAGACACCAACAGAGCAGAAGTCCCGGTCCTTCGGCGTCGGCAATGTGGAGATCGGCACCGGGTTCTCCGGAGCTCGCACATCGACAATGAACGTGTAGAACGTACCTTTGGCGCATTTCTCCGCGTTCGCTTCATCGACGACAACGGCGAGATTGCGACCCGGCAACGGGAAGTTGAGGTGCGACAGCAGCCTCGGCCGCGCAGCATCGGTGAGATCGTGGATAGTGAACCCGCCGTCACGCCATGCCGCATAACCACGGTTGCCGGCCGTGATCATGTGGTGGAGCGCGACTCGCCGCCCCGCGGGAAACGTCGGGGTCTCGCCGGCCGCGCGATTCATGCCGGGCAGCCACCAGCGCGACACGATCTCCGGCTTCGTGATCTCTTTCAGATCGACGATGCAGAGGATGTGGTCGATGAAGCCGTCAAAATGCGCGGACAGGTACGCATAGCGCCCGCCCGGCCACCACAAACGGTTGATGCCGAAGCCGGGTATCTCGAGGAAGGCGATCTCCTTCATCTCCGCCGGCCTTGACAGATCGTGAACGCTCAGGCCCGAGCGGAATTTCCTGCGGTTCGTGATGCTGTCGGCGAGGCTGTTTTCGAAATAGCCGCGCATGTTGTCGTAGGACTGCATC
>QHWF01000425.1 GCA_003222455.1 Acidobacteriota bacterium | reverse complement strand
GCAGCAGCTTCTTCTGGTCGTTTTCCGATGATGCCGATGGCCATTCGTGGAACGAGTACGCGACTACGAAACCGCCGTACAGCCCGTTCTTTCTGAGCGCCGCCGAGGTCACGATCTCGAAGCACACGGAAGCGATTCGCGAAGGCGCTGAGGATTTCGAGTACCTCACGATGCTGCGCCGCCGTGTGGCGGGGCTCCAGGAGAGCGACGCGAATTATCCCGGGCTGTCGGAAGCGGCGGCCTTCCTCGGCGCCTCGATTGCCGCCGTCCTGCAATCCTTGGGCGCAACCGACGTGCACTGGACGTCCGACAAGGATCGATCGGCTGCAGAGCGAATGCGTCTGGCCATCGCGGCGGCCATCGACTGGCTGGCGGCGCCGGCTGGCGAGTCGTCCACCGGCGATCGACCGTCAATTGGTCGAGCACTTCCATCGGTCACGGTAACCGGTGGCACGTTCGTGTACGACGGGCAGCCGCACCCGGCGCGGGCGGCCGCGACCGGCGCGTACGGCGTTCACGTCCCGGGGTCGTTCGTGTTCACGTACACGCCGGGAGGATCGGCCCCGCCGGTGTACGGCGGTGTGTATCCGTTCACGGCACGGTTCACGAGCAGCGATCCGGATTACGCGGATGCACGCGTGGACGGCACGATTGTGGTCATCGAGACGACCAGCGCCAGCGTCAACGCAGCTTCGGGCAGTTCGGCGTTTGGACAAGCGGTCACATTCGGTGCAACGGTGGTGGCCGCTGCCGGCAGCGCTCCGGCGGGGACCGTCCGCTTTCGTCTCGATGGCCAGCCGGTTGCGGCCGCCGTCACGTTGAACGCCGGCAGCGCGAGCGTCACGATCGCGTCGATGACACCCGGCCGCCATATCATCAGCGCGGAGTACGGTGGCGGCAACGGGTTCACAGCGAGCACCGGATCGATCGAGTACACCGTTGTCCGTGCCACGCCGATCATCAACTGGAGCATGGCCGCGATCATTCCGTACAGTACCGCGTTCAACGCGACGGAGCTCGATGCGACCGCGAATGTGCCCGGGACGTTCGTCTACACACCTCCCGCGGGCACGGTGCTGTCGGCTGGCCCGCAGCAACTCACGGCGACGTTCGTCCCGGCGGACGGAACGGATTACGAGACGGCGACAAAAACAGTGACGCTGATGGTGACGCCGGCGACGCCGGCGATCACCGTCGCATCCGCCACGATCACGTACGATGGAAGCCCGCACCCGCTTGCGCCGGAAGCGACCGGCATCCACGCGACGCCCGTCGGCGGATCGTTCGCCATCACCTACACGCCGGGCGGATCGTCACCGCCCGTGGACCCGGGCACGTATTCCGCAACGGTCACATTCCGCAGCAGCGACGGCAACTACTCCGACGCGAGTGCAACGGCCTCCATCGCCATCACGCCCGCACCCCTCACCGCGAGGATGACCTACCCGCCGGATCGGGCGACGGACGTGGACTTGTCGATCCCGATCCAGTGGACGTCGGTGCTGAACGTGCAGGCGTACTACCTGTACGTCGGCTCGGCGCGAGGCGCCAAAGATATCGTCGACAGCGGCGAAATCGTGCAGACGTCGTATCGCGTCAGGAATCTGCCGTTCGGGACGGTGTACGCACGTCTGTGGGCCAGGGTGGCGGGCGTGTGGCGCTACACCGACAGCAGCTTCAGCGCCAGGCCGCTGGTTGCGACGCTCATCTATCCGTTGAACGGCGCCACCGACGTGGACCTGTCAACGCCGCTGCAGTGGAGGGCGATCCCGAACGTACAGGCGTACTACCTGTACGTCGGCTCGACGCCGGGCGCCAGGGATCTGGTCGACACGGGAGAGATGGCCACCACGTCTTATCGTGTTTCCAGCCTGCCGCACGGCCAGCCACTGTACGCGCGGCTGTGGACCAAGGTGGGAGGAGCGTGGCGTTACGCGGACACGACATTCAGCGTGCGATCGTTCTGATTGCGCTATCGCTGAGGGTGCTGGGCGCTGTCGCTGCACCGTGTTTGCACCATCGCTGTAGAAGCGTCAGTGAAACACCCTGCCGCGGCCGGTGCAAAGCACTCTACAGCGTCAGTTCAAAGCACCCTGAGGCGTCAGTGCCAAGCACCCTGAGGCGTCAGTGCCAAGCACCGTGAGGCGCCAGTTCAAAGCACCCTGAGGCGTCAGTTCAAAGCACGTCATCGGGGCGGCGTCAGCTCCGATTCCGGTCCGCGTCAGTTCCGGGTGGCGATTCCGCGAGCAGCGACACCTCCGGATGGTGCCGCTCGAAGTACTGCAGCTCCCACGCCGAGCCGAACAGCAGGACGCGGCGATGGCGGCGGTCGGTTGCCACGGCCGTCTGTCCGCCCGGCGTTGGCAGCGGCCGCGCCGGATCGCCGAGCCAGCGCGCCGCGGCGTAGGGCAACGCGTCCACTTCGGCCAGCACGCCATACTCGGTGCGCAGCCGGCTCGTGATCACGTCGAATTGCAGCGCGCCGACGACACCGACGATCGGCTCGCGGCGGCCGCTGGTGACGTAGAACACCTGCATCAATCCTTCTTCCTCGAGTTGCCGGAGTCCTTCGTCGAACTGCTTGTAGCGCGTGTCCTGCAGGCGGATGCGGCCGAAGTGCTCCGCGGGAAACCGCGGCACATCGAGAAACCGCACCGGCGCGGCGGAATGAAGCGTATCGCCGATCGCGAACTGTCCCGGATTGACCAGGCCGATGATGTCGCCCGCATACGCGACGGTGATCGTCTCGCGATCGCGCCCGAAGAACCGGTACGCGCGCGACGCCCGGATCGACCGGCCGACCCGCGCGTTCGACACCGTCATGTCTTTCGTGAACCGGCCGGAACACACGCGGACGAACGCGACGCGATCGCGGTGGCGCGGATCCATGTTCGCCTGGATCTTGAACACGAACCCGGTGAAGCGTTCGTCGGTCGGATGCACGAGGCCCGCGTCGGCCGACCGCGGCTGCGGCGGCGGCGCGAGCTCGACGAGCGCCTGCAGGAAGGGTTCGAGGCCGAAGTTCATCAGCGCGCTGCCGAAGAACACCGGTGTCTGCCGCCCGGCGCGATACTCCGCTACGTCGAAGGCCGTTCCCGCGGCGCGAATGACGTCGAGCGACTCGATGAAATGGGCGTACGCGCTCTCGCCGATCAGCTCGCGCGCCGCCGGATCGTCCAGCCCTGACATGTCCACCGGCGCCCGGTGCTGCCCCTGCGCCTCGCGCTCGTACAGCAGCAGCGTCTTCGTCTGAATATCGTAGACACCGCGAAACGCTTCGGCACTGCCGACGGGCCAGTTCACCGGCGCGGCGGCAATCCCGAGCGTGCGCTCGAGATCGTCCAGCAGCTCCAGCGGATCGCGCGCGGGACGATCCATCTTGTTGATGAACGTGAGAATCGGCAGCCGATGGCGGCGGCAGACTTCGAACAGCTTCCGCGTCTGGTCCTCGACGCCATGGGCGGCGTCGATGACCATCACGACACTGTCGGCGGCAATGAGCGCCCGGTACGTGTCTTCGGAGAAGTCTTTGTGGCCGGGCGTGTCGAGCAGCGACATGCGCCGCCCGTCGATCTCGAATTCGAGCGCAGCGGCCGTGATCGAGATGCCGCGCTCCTGCTCGAGCGCCATCCAGTCCGACGTGGCGTGACGCCGATCTTTCCGGCCGCGCACCGCGCCCGCCAGCTCGATCGCGCCCGCGTACAGCAGCAATTTCTCGGTCAGCGTTGTCTTGCCGGCATCGGGATGGGAAATGATGGCGAAGGTCCGGCGCCGCGAGACTTCGCGCTCGAGTTCGGCGGCCGCTGAATTGATGTGGTGCTGTATTTCAGGTTGAGGTAAATTTGCGATGCTCACCGGTGTGACAACGATTGTATCGTTACCCGAGGGGGCCAACGCCGTGGAGAACATGTCACCCGGAATTCGGGCCTCCGCTGGCGAAGCTGCGCACGGTCAGTCGTCAGCGAAACACGACCGGAGCCGGAGTGCACGTCGGATCTCAGCCGCGCTCGGATGGTACGGGGCGGCGCTCCTGCTCGTTGGTGTGACGGCCTGGCTGCGATGGCTGACCGATCCCATCCTGGGTGAGCTGTCCCGGTTTCTTCCGTTCGTCCTCGTCGTGGCGCTCTGCACCTACGGCGGCGGGCTCGGTCCCGGCGTCCTCAGTCTCGTGCTGTCGGCGTGCGCCGGCACGTTCCTGTTCATCAACCGTCCTCTGATGCCGACCACCGCCGACGTCTTCAATCTCGGACTGTTCGTGATTCAGGCCGGCGGCGTGGCCTTTCTGACGGCGGCGCTGCGCCGGGCCCGCGATGGCGCACAATCGTCGGCCAGTCGCGCCCAGGCGGCGGTCCGGCAGAAAGACCAGTTCGTCGCGCGCGTCTCGCACGAATGGCGCGCGCCGCTCAACGTCCTGGCCGGATGGACGTCGCAGTTGGGCAGCCGGCCCCACGATGCCGAATTCGTCGCCCGTGCGGCATCGAACATGAAGCGGGCAATCGAAACGCAGCAGCGGCTCGTCCAGGATCTGTTCGACTACTCGCGCGGTTCGCGCGGCCGCCTGTCGATCCATCCGGTGCGGCTCCTGATCGCGACGCCGATCGAGGCCTCTTTCGAGGCCGTCCGTCAGGAAGCCGCCGAAAAAAATATCACGTTGAAACTGGGACTCGACGATCCCGGCTTGCGCGTCTGGGGAGACAATCAGCGCCTGCAGCAGGTGTTCATCAATCTGTTGACCAATTCGATCAAATTCACGCCCAAGGGCGGCCGCATCACCGTGAGCGGCCGGCGCGTAGACGAGAAGGTCGAGGTTCAGGTCGAAGATAACGGCGTCGGCATCGACGCGGGTCTGTTGCAGCAGATATTCGAACCCTTTGCCCAGGGGCT
>QHWF01000424.1 GCA_003222455.1 Acidobacteriota bacterium | reverse complement strand
AGGGCTGAATTTCTACGCCACCACCTGGTTTGCGGCGGCAGGCGACGCGCGCCTCGCGGGCGAAAAGAGCACGGACTATCTGGAAAGCGCGGCTGCGGCCGAACGGATCGCCCGCGATCTGCCCCGGGTGAAGCTCGTGTTCATTCTTCGGGAGCCTGCCGATCGCGCGTATTCCAATTACGTATGGTCCCGAATGAACGGCCTCGAGACCGAGGACTTCGCGACCGCGCTGCGCCTCGAAGCGCAGCGCGAGAAGGAACTGCCGGAGCGTTTGAGGTTTGCGCGTCCGTTCTCCTATTTTTCCCGCGGGCTGTACGCCGACCTGCTCGCGCCGTACTTGCAGCGGTTTTCGCGCGAGCAGATGCTGGTGCTCCGATTCGAGGACATCCTGATCCGCCCCGGCCAGCTCGCCGAACGGCTGCATCGCTTTCTCGGAGTGAGTCCACGGCCGGACGATGCCGCCGGGATCGGGGTGATCAATCCGTCGAATAGGGGTGTCGCCACGTTCGACGAGGCCGTCCGCCGTGACTTGCTGATGCAGTATGTCGAGCCGAACCGGCGTCTGGCGGCGCTCCTCGGCCCTCAGTTCGAACAGTGGCCAACGTGAGATCCGAGCCGCTCGTGTCCGTTCGGATCGCGTCGGCTGTCAATCGTCCCCGCGCGGGCTGGGCCGATGGTCTGCGCGTTCATCTGCCGGCATCGTTGCTGGACCGGACCGGATGGCGTCGCGGACTCCGTCCAGATGGCGTTCTCGAGATCCCTGACGGGCCGTCCCCGGTCACGACCGACGATGTGGCATGTGTGCGCGAGCAAAGGGCTTTCACCGACCGCCGCCCGCTGAGCGCCCGTTTGCCTCTCAGTTATCGCATCGTGCCGGGCCGGGCGCGCGCCATCATCGCATCGGCCATCGGCCGCTGGAACCGGCGGCACGTCGATCGCTGGGCCGCGTTTCCGGGATGGCCAATCGATCTGAGCACCGACGTGCTCGACGATCTCCGTGACGGGATGGCTTCGCCGGGCCCGCGCGCGCGGCGCGCGCCGGTCGTGCTGACCCACGACATCGACTCGCCCGAAGGGCTGTCGAACCTCGTCGACCGCTTCCTGCCGCTCGAAGAAGCGGCCGGCGCTCGATCGACCAGCTACGTCGTGCCGTGCGCCTGGCGTCTCGACCACGGCCTGCTCGGCGAAGTCATCGCGCGCGGACACGAGGTGGGCGTCCACGGGTACGATCACAGCAACACCACGCCGTTTGCCGCCGCAGACGCGCGCGCGCGCCGGCTGGATGGGGCTCGCAGCTTTGTGGAACGATACAGTGCGACCGGTTATCGAGCGCCGTCGCTGCTGCGCACGCGCGCGTTGCTGCGCGATGTGGGCTGCCGCTATCGATACGACAGCAGCATTCCAACGTCGGGCGGATTGTTTCCAACCCCGAACAACGGCTGCGCGAGCGCCCGTCCGTTTCTCGTCGAAGGCACCGTCGAGCTGCCCGTCACGCTGCCTCGCGACGGTACCTTGCGGTTTCTCGGCTACGGGCCGGACGACATGCTCGGGATATGGATCGATTGCGCGGAACTGGTGGCGCGCTCTCGCGGCATCGTGGTCATGCTCACGCACTGCGAGCAGCGCTTCAGCGGCCATCACCGGGCGCTCGACGCCTACCGCCGTTTTCTCGAATGCCTGCGCGAGCGATCCGATCGGTTCACGTTCAGCACACCCGGCCGCGTGCTCGAAGCGACGACTCTCCAGGCACCCGCCGGAGCCGTGTGATCGAGCAACATCCCGCGCGCGCGTTCGACGGGACCTGTACTGCGCCCGCCGCTCGATCCGACCGCATGCGCGACATCGTGCTCGCGCATGTCTCGCCAGCTGCTCCGGTCCGCGTACTCGATCTCGGGTGCGGCACCGGCTCGCTGCTGTTTCGTCTAGCCGAGGCGCTGCCGGCGGCGACGTTGATCGGCGTCGACGTGTCGCCTGCGAACGTTCACGCCGCGCAGCAGCAGCAGGCGGCTGGCACGCCGGCCGCACGCGTGCGGTTCGAAATGGCCGATTACCTGACCTACCGTGCCGAGCCCTTCGACGTGATCGTGACCGACGGCGTGCTGCACGTCATCGCTGCCGAGACCGGGGTACTCGTGCGAAAACTGGCGAACGATCTTCGCGCCGGCGGCTTGCTGATGTGCAACATGCCGTTCGATTGCCGCTACAACCGGACGTTTTCCCTGATCCGGCGCGCGCTCCGCAGGGTCCAGTCACCGTGGGTCGATCGCCGGATCCTTCAGGTCGGGCGGTTGCTGCACGGCCGCGACATGGACGAGAACGGACTGCGCGAGCGCGTCGCCTACATGTACATGCCGCCGGCTCGAATGATGGACGAACGGCTCGCGAGGCATTTCGCCTCTGCCGGTCTCGAACGGATGGCCGAGTATCCGACGCCGAACACGAGCCTTTCTCAACTCAGACACCGCGTGACGGTCTTCGTGCGTCGCGACGCGTGAGTGGAACCCGATGAGCGCCACGTCAATCCGCGTGTGGCAAACGCAGAACGCCGGCGCCGACGTCCCGGCGCCGCACGAACGTGCATCCCGGGCCGGCGCGCCGCGACTGGACGCTCACTACGCGCTGCTCGCGGGTGTAATGCTCGTCTATCTGCACAACACGCTGCCTTACCTCACGACGCTGCCGAGGGTCAATGTCGATGAACCATGGCTGATGGAGCGGGCGTACCAGGTGATGCGTACGGGTGTGCCCAATCAGCCGATGCTCGGGCTGCAGCATGCGTATCTGCTCCAGATCGGCTACGGGTATCTCCTGGCCGGCTGGATGACGCTCTTTGGCGTTGGCGTGCTCCAGGCGCGGCTGTTCGGGGTCGTCCTCGGAGCGGCGATCGTCATCCTCGTTGCCTGGATTGGGCGGCGAACGATCGATTCGACCACCGGCGTGAGTGCGGCGCTGTTTCTCGCGCTCGACAGCAATTTTCTTGGCGGCGTCCGCAATGCCCGAACGGATATTCCTTCGGTGTTCTTCGTGGTTGCCGCGTTCGCGGCCTATCTGCAGGGCCGCCGGCGCTCGCATGCGGGTTGGTTCGTGTGCGCTGGCGCCAGTCTGGGGCTTGCCGTTCTGTGCCACGGGAACGCCTTCTGGGCGGGTGTGATCCTTCTCGCGTGGTATGTCCTCGATTACGGCCGTCGCGCGGTGGTCCTCCGGTACGGCTATGCCGTGCTGCTTGGCGTGCTGCTGACGTTCGGACCGTATCTGGCCGTCGTGCTGGCCCGGTGGGCCGACGTGCAGGTGCAAATCGGAAATTTCGCCGCCGACCGCGTGCCGGGGTGGCAGCCTGCCTTCGTCCTGGGCCAGACGCTGCGCGAGATTCAGCGGTATCGCGGCTGGTATTTCGGGCTGGTGACGAGCGTTGTACCGAACCCGTTGCTCCTGGCGTTTCAATTATTGATTGCTCTTGGGATCGTGGCGCTGGCCGTTCGATCGCTCATCTCCCGTACGGGGCACACGCGAGTGCCGGCGGATCCACGCGGGGCGGAACGATTGCTGATCCTCGCCATCGGCGGCGCGTTCATGTTCGCGGCATTCATCAACAACAAAGTGCCCGTTTACATGCCGCACCTGCTGGTCGGTTTCGCGCTGGCCGCGGGAGTTGCCGTGAGCGAGGCACTGTCGTTCGTGCCTGCACGCCGTCGCGCCCTCGTGACGCTGTCGTTCGTCGTTGCCTACGGGGGAGCGGGAGTGGCGTACTTCGAGAAGTGGTATGCGACCGCGGGCAAGAGCGAGCTCGTTTCCTACGAGGCGACCACCGGTACGCTGCGGGCGCTGGTACCGCCGGGGCCGAAGTATGTCTACGCCTCGCCGCAGTTCTGGCCCCCATTCCATGCGGAGCCGCTCACCACGTTTTATTCCTACGCCGCAGCGCATCCGGTCGATTCCGGATCGGCGGCGATCCTGGCCGGCGCCGGCGACGATCGGCCGATTTTCCTCATCGTCGACGAATTCCAGTGGCTGCCCGAGCTGACGGGCGTCTCGTCGTCGATGTGCGCTGGACGGCGTCGCGCTCGGCACGGCGCACGGCACGCTGGCGCTGTACCAGTGCGCTCTCGGGGCCGTGCCAGCGAAGACCCGCACGCCACGCATCGTCGGCGGATCGACCGAATATCGGATTGGCGAGCGAGTGATGAGCAGCCGGACCGCCGATCTCGCACAATGGACGCCGTACGAGGATCCGCGCCGCGCCGGCCCGGCCCGACGGGACATCCATCCCACGCCCACCGGACTGGCCATCAAGGGGACGGGCTGGCCGGGCATCGTCAGCATGTTCACCGCCGTGCCGGGCGAGAGCTATCTGGTGAGGACCACGACACAGCAGGCGCGCGACGGCGATCTGTTGTACCTGGGCACCTGGCAGCAGCCACAGGTCCGCTCGTTGTCGGGTGCGTCGGCGTCCGGCATTCCCGCCCCTCTGGCCGGACCTCGATGGTACCCGCATGATCGAGCGTTTCGCGCAACGGCGCGCGCGGTGCGGGTGCTCGTCTACTCCGAGGCGGCGACCACGGATTTCGTGATCTCGTCGCTCGACGTCTATCGATTGGTGCCGGTCGATCGCGGCCGGGAATGACGCAGATGAAGCCCAGCCGTCGCGATGTCGTCTGCATTTCGTCGATCGACTGGGACTTCATCTGGCAGGGCCACCAGGAGATCATGTCGGCGCTCGCAGCCGAGGGCCACCGCGTCCTGTTCGTCGAGAACACCGGCGTCCGCGCGCCGACGCCGCGCGATCTGCCGCGGATGCGGCAGCGCATCCGGAACTGGTGGCGCGGCACGAAGGGGTTTCGCGAGGAGCGGCCGAATCTGTTCGTCTATTCGCCGCTCCTGGTGCCGCTCCCGTATTCGCGTGTCGCGCGGACCGTCAATCGGCTTCTGCTCGTGCGGGCGCTCCGCCGCTGGATGCGCGCGATCGGCTTTCACCGGCCCATCGTCTGGACGTTTCTGCCGACACCGATCGCGCTCGACCTGGTCGACGCGCTCGATCCGGAGCTCACCATCTACTACTGCATCGACGACCTGGCGGCGAGCTCGCCGGGCGCGAAGCGGATCATCTCGAGCGAGCAGCGGCTCTTCGCGCAGGCGGATCTCGTGTTCGTGACGTCGGAGAGACTGCGCGAGCGCGCCGCGCGCGTGAGCGATCGCGTCCACGTCTTCCCGTTCGGCGTCAATTTCGATCAGTTCGATCGCGTGCGCCACGCCTCCGACGCGCCGCCGCCGGAGCTCGAGGCGCTGGCGCGCCCGGTCATCGGATATGTTGGCGGCGTGCATCAATGGGTCGATCAGGACCTGATCGTGGCGCTCGCGTCGCAGATGCCCGAGGCGACGTTTGCGCTCGTCGGCCCGGCGCAGGCCGATGTCTCGGCGCTCGCGCAGTGTCCAAACGTCCGGCTGCTGGGACAACGCCCGCACGATGCGGTCCCGCACTACGTCAAGGGCTTCGACGTCGCCATCGTGCCGTACCGGGTCACCGAGTACACACTGAACGTCTATCCGACCAAGCTCAATGAGTATCTGGTGATGGGCGTCCCGGTCGTCGCGACGGATCTCCCCGAGATTCGCGGGTACAACGTCCGGCACGGCGACGTGGTGGAAGTGGCGTCGGATGCGCCGGCGTTCGCCGCCGCGATTCGCCATGCGCTGGACGATTCGGCGCCGCCGGACGTCGAGCGCCGCGTCGCCGCCGCGCACGCGAACAGCTGGCAGAGCCGCATGGCGGCCATGAACTGCCTGATCGAAGACGCCATCGAGCGCCGCGCCGCGCCGCGGCCACGATGGGAGGAAACGCTTCGTCGCGTCTACCGGCAGGCACGATTCCGGGCCGCGCAGATGGTGCTCGCGGTCGCGGTCGTCTATGCGCTCGTCTTCCACACGAATATCGTCTGGTGGGCTGCCGCGCCGCTGAGAGTGACAGCGCCTGGCACGCGCGCCGATGCGATTGCCGTGTTCGCCGGTGGAGTTGGCGAATCGGGGAAAGCGGGCGGCGGTACCCAGGAACGCCTTCAGCACGCCATCGATCTCTACAAGACGGGCGAGGCCGCGCACCTGATTCTGTCGTCCGGGTACGTCTACAGTTTCCCTGAAGCCGAGGTCATGCGCACGCTGGCGGTCGATCAGGGCGTGCCCTCCGGTGCCATCCTGCTCGAACAGCGCTCGACGAATACCTTTCAGAACGTCTCGTTCGTTCACGACATCATGCGCCAACGGGGCTGGAGGTCGGTGCTCCTCGTGAGCTCTCCGTATCACATGCGTCGCGCGCTGCTCGTGTGGCGCAAGGTGGCGCCCGCGATACAGGTCATTCCGGCGCCGCCACTCAAAAGTCAGTTCTACGATCACGTTCGCGGCGCTTCGTTCGAGCAGGTCCGGGCGGTCCTGCGCGAGTATCTCGCGATCCTGGGCTACTGGTACCGGGGATGGATTTGATGAACGTACCACGGAGGACGCGGAGGACGCGGAGGGTCAATCCTGAAATCGAACAGGAGTTTTCCTCCTGTCCTCCGTGTCCTCTGTGGTGGTGCGTTTGCGTTCCTGTCAGCAGGACCGACCCGCAATGAAGCTCTCGATCATCATTCCGGTGTACAACGAGGAGCAGACCATCGGTGAGCTGGTCGAGCGGGTGCGCGCGGTGGACATCGGCGACATCGAAAAGGAAATCATCATCGCCAACGACGGATCGAGCGATCGGACGCGGCAGGTCATCGACGCGAGCGTGTGGGCCGGCGATCCGCGCATCAGGATCCACGACAACCCGGTGAACTTCGGCAAAGGCGCGGCCGTGCGTGTCGGCCTGAAATATGCGACCGGCGACATCGTGCTCATCCAGGATGCCGATCTGGAGCTCGATCCCGGCGAATACGGCGGCCTGCTCGCGCCTATCCTGGCGCGGCGCACCGACGTCGTCTA
>QHWF01000423.1 GCA_003222455.1 Acidobacteriota bacterium | reverse complement strand
TGACTCGCTCGTCGATCTGGGAACCGCGTTGAACATCGCGCTCGCCGCCGGCAGCGGGTTCCCGGAGGCCATCGTCGATGGTGGCACAGCCCTTTTGCCGGCCGAGAATTCATCGTGGGTCGGAGACCTCTGGGGTCGGGTTTGCGAGACGGCCCGGCAGGTCGGGATCACGTAACACGGCCGACTGCTCATGCACGGCATCGACAAGCCTTGAACGCGGCTCGAGGCGGATTTCGCCGGATTGCTCGACAAGGCTGCAGGTGAGCGGTGCCATGACGCGATCGACGGCATAGCTGCTGCTTGCGTCGGCAGCGCGGAGGGCGACCGCGCGTTCTGGTTTCTCATTAGCCGGTCATGCATGTCCCAGTATATGCCCTGGTCGCCAGCGCACAGCGCGGCTTCCGCCGCCTTGACCGCTTGGGGATGAATGGACTCAAGAGGGAAATCGATGAACGCGTACTGGATCTTGCCCGTATCAATGTACTCTCGTTCGACCTCCGGAAACGACTGCGTCGCGTAGCGGCCGCAGAATGGGCACTCGTAATCCGAGAACTCCACTAATGCTACTCTAGCGGTGACGTTCCCTTTGATCATCACATCGCGCAACGACACAATCGCATTCGCTACGGGGCCAGACGGATGAGCCGCTTGCGTCGGACGCTGAAGAATCGCTTTAATTTCCTGAAGGTCGGTTTGCATGGCCAATTGCGTGGCTCTCAGTGTCTCGATTTCCTTCCTCAAGTCCGTGAGGTCGCTGCTCTGTGCAGCTACGAGCGACGGCATCGCGGTAACCAGACACACAAAAACTAAGCGGTCCAAAGTCATCCTTGCCTCCTTTCGTAAGCGACTCAACCGCAACGAAAGTCTCCTTAAGACGTAAGCACGGCTTAACGTCCACAATCTTCATCGCTCAACGCGACTTCCGACGAAATGTACATTCAGGCCGCACACCGGCTCTGGCCATGTGCCTACGGGGACGCACAGCAGGGTCCATGACAGCCTCTGATTCGTCGCTTCGAGCGTTTGCATCGCCGCTTCGAGCGTTCGCAACAAAACGCTTCGAGCCCTTTCGTTCCTTGCTCCTCCCTGAACGCGAACCCCCATCATCAGGTTAAGTGGAGCTGATGCGACTCCCACTTTCACAGAGCCTGATCTGCTCACAGCAGCGGCGATCGCCTCAAGCATATCGAAGGCTGTACGTTCGTTGTTTGCGATCGAGATCCTTGCATTCAACGGCGAAGACCATGGCTCCAACTGCCCAAGAGTATTCCTGCTCGCCGACGGCACAATGTGGAAGACGCTTCCGGTTCGGGCAAGGCGGAACACTCCCGGATATCCGGTCCGGTGGTACTCTTCCAGAAGCTTCCCGAGGAGTGCCGACGCATCGGGTGCATCTACTCCAGCGGGCACCGGATACCGAAAACTGAAAGGTCCGCCGCGCGGCGCCAGCACCTTCTTCGTGAAATCCAAGTCCTTGCGACGCCAGGTCACGTCTTCTACGTCACTGGCGTCCACGTAACGTGGGTCTTCGTACGTGATGACCCATCCGTAGCGGTCCTCGAGCTCTTTGATTGCACTCGCGAGCGGCCGTGCGTCGCTGACATGGATTGTGACCGTCTCATCTTGTTGCAAAGCGCCGCTCGCCGCACCCGCGAACAACACCAAGAACGCAAGGGCGGAGAGGACGTGGACTCCGCGTCCCATCACAAAGTGCTTCACACGCATGGCTCCCTCTCTGTTGGTTCTCTTTCTGTCTCGACCTTTCGAAGCTCGCCAACGAGGTCAGTAGGGCTCGCTACAACACATCGACTACGGCCACACGCGCTCTTCCTCCACACCGGCTCGTCGGCTCCACACCGTGGTGAGTGTGATTCCCGCGGCTAAGGCGTTGTCTATATACTCGAAGTTTACATCCGCCAAGTTAATGAACATTCTCTGGTTGGTTTGGAAGTCGCATGGCGCCGTCCCCTGATTCCGCTAGTACTGAACGGCAAAGGATGTCCAACCGACACGATCGTGGTACATATTGGCCGAGTCAGCAGTATCGCTACTGGTAGGCACCGTGTCCGATTTGGCTACGATCCGCTTGTCGACGCGATCGCCCCGGGCGTGCAACCGAACATCGAACGGAAAGCCCGGAAGAACCCACCTTTCGATCTGAACCCGACGGTGCCAGGCAGCGATTCGATTTTTTGGCCGGAGCGCGCCAAAGCGTACGCGCGTCGCAGGCGAACGTCACGAAGATATGCGTGAAGGGTCACGCCGCACTCCGCACTGAAGCGGCGTTCGAGGTGCTCCGGATCTCGCCCGACTTCCCGTCCGATAATGCGATAGGTCAAGGGCTCTGCATCACGGTTGTCGATCAAGGTTCTGGCCGCCGCGACCGCGGGAGAGAAGCTGACGCTGGCCCCTGGGAACACGCTCTGCCGGCGTATTGCCGACAAGATGCACTCTTGCAATCAGTCCGTCAAGAAGCAGTTGCTCCATCGGAGTCTCAGGTCGCGGCAATTGCGACGTAAGCCGCTCGAAGACGCCGTTGACATCGCCCTCTCTTGACGCAAGATCGCCGGCAGCGTATTGCAATTGGCGGATCACGCGATCGCACCATGCGCCGCGTACTCGTGCCATTTGATCCAAGGATTTCATCGCTCCTGGAATGAAAAACCCGGCCGCGCAATTCTGTGGCCAGAGATGAGTCTCGCCTCTATTCCAGAAATGTCGGGTGACTCTCAAAGGTGAGTTATGTCGATTAACATGTCGACTTCACGCTGCTGTTCGCTGGCGAGGATTTCGGTGGCATGTCCGAAGAGGCGGACACCTATCGGCACTCCGGTAAGGGCCCGCGTTACAACAACGTTTGTGTGGTGTATTCTACTTGCGCCCTTGCAGTGATTTCATACGCTCTCGCTCAGTGAATCCGGGCGAAAAGAGACGTCGCCGAGCGAGCAAGCGCTCGCGACTCGATTCATCGCCAGGCGCAAGAGATCGAACGGCTGAAACAGCTAAATGAACGACTTCGGACGGGTGGTTCCAGGTCGTCCAGGCTCGTCGGCCAACGTCACGAGCAGGCCGATCGTGTCGCCGTACGAGCGAACGTTGTGCGGACCACCAGCCGCTGGCGCATCGGGCGCTGCGTGAAGAACGTTCGAGGAAGGCGGCCAACGGGGTCGCGGCGCCGGCGTCGGCACCGCTAAAGCGGCGCCCTACGTACGGATCCTCGTCGGATCGTGCGACGATTCTAGCCCTACGTACGGATCCTCGTCAGGTACCTCGCCGACGTCGTAGGGCACCGCTTTAGCGGTGCTGATTATTCTTCCTCGCGTTTTCGTGTCGTCGTAGTCCCGGCGACGTTCAGCGCTCGCCTGAAGGCTCGGGCTCCAAAGCGTGAGGCCCGCTCGCTTGAAAGGCTCGCGCGCGAACGCGTGAGGTAGGAACGTGACCGGCATCAGCGCCAGCGGATCATGACGATCTCTCGGCGCTTGCGGCTCGGGCGAACAGCGCGCTGGGCAGTCCGACGCCGAACATGTGAATGAGAAGGCCATTCACCAGCACCGGCAGCGGGAACGTCGGCCTGCCCGCGGCCGACAACGGCAGGACCACCAGGTTCATCAAGGTGTACGCGACCACGCCGTACAGCAGCCCGGAGATCACCGCGTGGCGCGTCAGCGCGCGCACACGGGTGCTCGCCAGGTAGAAGACCGAGACGATGGCCAGCGCAATGAAGAAATGGAGAAACGCCCCGAGCAGCGCCGTGGCCAGACCGCCTTGAAACGCCGACCGCCCCAGCAGGCCGGCGGCGATGCTGTGAAAGATCCGGATGGGCCGGACGCCTCGCAGGCCGAAGAACACGATGGCGTCCATCAGATCAATCGCGACGACGACGAGCGTTCCATACAAGATGGCCCGACCGGGACTCAGGCTCAGGGAACCACCTCTTGACGAAGGCCCGCTCGCGTCCACCCGGACATATGACCCTCGAGATAGACGACGCGCGTGAATCCGAAGGCGCGAAGGACGGCTCCAGCGATCCATGCGCGGGGTCCGTGGCCGCAATACACCACCAGCGGATCGTCAGGGGAAACCGGAATCTCCGACGTGCGCGCCGCCAGCGTCCAGAACGGGATATGCAGCGCGCCCGGAACGTGGCCATGCGCGAACTCCATCCGTGACCTGACATCCAGAATCGCCGGCGCGGTGCCGGCCTCGATCTCCGCGAGCAACGCCCTGGCGTCCTTCATGGTGCGAGCCTCAGACGGGAGGCGTCTCACTTCAGACTTCAGACTTCAGACTTCAGACTTCGGACTTCAGACTTGAAGTTTGCTTCATCCTCGCCTGCCATCGGCTGCGCGGTATCTCGAGCGCTTCGAACTGCTCGATCGCGTCGCGCAGCACTTCTCCGCCGGCCTGCCGCGTCTTCAGATAGAGCTGCGCGCTCATGATCGCTGCCAGCGGCGCCACCAGGACGTTCAACAGCTGATACAGCGACGATCTCCCCGACGTCACGAAGGTGAAACCGAACTCCTTCGGGGTGTAATCGTCGTCAAGCTTCAGCGTGAACGAGGAATCCACCGACGCGATCCAGACGAGGACGGGCAGCGTGAACTGCACCCCGGTGATTATCACCACGGTGCTCAAGAACCGCTTCGCGAGGCTTCGTGCGCGCCGGAGCGTCGCGCGCACGCCCAGGTCCTCCATCACGGCCACGGGCGCGTAGAGCGCATGGCAGATGCCGGAGAGGACCCCTGGTATCACGAGCAACACGGTGCCCGCGATCGTCGTCGCCACGACCGCGCCCGTCGTCACGAAGAATATCTGC
>QHWF01000422.1 GCA_003222455.1 Acidobacteriota bacterium | reverse complement strand
AACTTCTATGCCTGGTTCGTCTTCGCGGCGGTGTTCATCGCGGGGTACTTCGCGTGGGTGTGGATGTCCCGCCAGGATCGGTAACGGAGGTCACCCGTTCGTCTCTGTTGCTCCGTTTCTCCGTGTTGAATCCGTTACCTCCGTATTCTCCGTTACCGTTATCTGACGTTGTCTTCGTTGCCTCCGTAGTCTCCGTTCACAATTAACATGTTGCTGATCGTCCTCGTCAGCTACTTCGCGGCCGTTGCCAGCCTGGGATATCTGGGTTATCGCCGCACCCGCACTGCCGCCGACTTCATCGTCGCCGGGCGCACGCTCGGCGCGGTCGTCGGCGGCGCGACCCTCGCCGCGACCCAAATCAGCGCCGGCACCTTCGTCGGCACGGTCGGGCTCCATTACATGGCGGGCGTCTGTTTCGCGTGGGTCTGGCCGGGCGCGTGGCTCGGATGGATTGTGTCGGTCGTGTTCGTCGCGCCGAAGCTGCGGCAGTCGGGCGCGCTGACGATCCCGGATTACTTCGCGCGCCGGTATGGTGCCACCTCGCGTACGGTCGCCGCCATGCTCATCGGCGTGGCGTACACGATCTTTCTGGTCGCGCAATACAGGGCGAGCGGCATCATCGTCCACGCCGTGCTCGGCTGGCCCGAGTGGACCGGGATCGCCCTGATTCTGGCGAGCACGACCATCTACTCGCTGCTCGGCGGCCTCCATGGCGGCGCCCGGATCGACCTGCTGCAGAGCGTTGTCATGGTCACGGGTGTGGTGAGCGCGGTGCCGTATCTGCTCGGCCACCTGGGAGGCCTCGACGGTCTGGCGCATCAGCTCGCGGCGATCGATCCACGACTGCTTGGCTGGTTCTACGGGTGGCGCGAGCTGCTGGCGTTTGGCGCCGCGTTCGGTCTGTCGCTGGCCGCCACACCGCTCGAGATCACGCGTTTTCTCGCGATGCGCGATCTGACGACGGCGCGGTATGCGGTCGGAGTGGCGTTCATCTTTCAGGCGATCATCGGCGCGTCGATCATGATGATCGGGTTGTCGATGCGCGCGCTGTTTCCGGACCTCCCGTCGGGCGATCTCGCCAGCTCGGTGATGGCGGCGCACGTGCTCACGCCCGTTGCCGGATCGCTGCTGATCGTGGCTGCGTTCTCGGCCATCATGAGCACTGTCAATGCGCTGCTGCTCGTCGCCGCGGCGAGCCTCGCGCACGATCTCTACGCGCCAATCGTGAATCGCCTGGCCGGCGATCGCGCGCTCCTTCTGGCCAATCGCGTCGCCATCCTGGCGCTGGCGCTCGTGCCGGTGTGGTTCGCGGTCCACGACGTGCCGCTGGTGCAATTCATCGTCCTGTTTCAGGCGAAGCTGGTTGCGAGTTTTTTCTTCGCACCGATTGTCATCGGCTTGAACTGGGCGCACGGATCCGCCGCGGGCGCGCTGGCGTCGATGCTCACCGGGCTCGTCGTGTGTGTCTGGTGGAGCCTGTTGACCCGGCCGCCGTTCGGTCTCGACGCGATTTTTCCGGGCGTCGCCGCGAGCATCATCGTGTTCGTCTCGGTGAGCCTCGCGACTCGCGCCGCGCGTCCGGCGACGGTGAGTTGAACCGCGGGACGACGATTTCACCATTTCCTTTTTGTATCCTTTGTACGCTTTGTGTCGTTTGTTCCTTTGTTTCGATTGTGCTGGCACCGTTACATCGGGAACGATGCACGCGCCGGTGAAATACAATGACCACTTCCAGAATGCGACGGATATGAGAACTCCTCGGGTAGATCATCTTGGACAGGGCCGATCCTTTGTGTCCTTCGTATCCTTTGTGTCCTTCGTGTCGTTTGTCTTCCGCCTCGTCGGGTGTCTGGCGGCGGTTGGCGTCGCGCTGTGCTTCGAGCGGGCATCGGCCCAGAACCGGCCGCAGCCGCCGAAGTACCCCGGCCTGCCGAGCGAGACACCGGCAAACTTCAAGCCGGCCACGGACGATCTCGAGTACGTCAAGCGCGACGTCATGATCCCGATGCGGGACGGCGTCAAGCTGCACACGGTGATCGTGCTGCCGAAAGGCGCCAGGGGCGCGCCCATCCTCCTCACGCGGACGCCGTACAACGCGACGACGCTCACGAGTCACGCCGAAAGCTCGCATCTGGGCCCGATTCTCTACGGCTACGACAATGCGACCGACGTGATTGTCGAGGGCGGTTACATCCGCGTTGTCCAGGACGTTCGCGGGAAGTACGGCTCCGAAGGCGATTACGTGATGAACCGGCCATTGCGCGGTCCGCAGAACCCGACACCTGTCGATCACGCCACCGACACGTTCGACACCATCGACTGGCTGGTGAAGAACGTCCCCGAGAGCAACGGCAAGGTGGGGATCCTGGGCATCTCGTACGACGGGTTCCTCCCGTTGATGGCGTTGTTCCATCCGCATCCGGCGCTCAAGGTGTCGGTGCCCATGAATCCGATGGTGGACGGGTGGATGGGTGACGACTGGTTCCACAACGGCGCGTTCCGCCAGTTCGGGTTGTCGTACATCTACGACCAGGAAGCGACGCGCGCCAACGAGGTGAAGTGGTGGCGCACGCACGCCGACGAGTTCGACGAGTTCATGCGCGGCGGATCTGCCGGTGAGATGGGACGGCGGCGCGGCCTCGAGCAACTCGGGTTCTGGCAGAAGATGATCGAGCACCCGGGCTACGACGCATTCTGGCGCGATCAGGCAGTCGACAAGCTGCTCGCGAAGGAACCGCTGACCGTGCCGGTCATGCTCGTCCACAGCCTGTGGGATCAAGAAGACATTTACGGCGCGATCGCCGTGTACAAGGCCATCGAGCCGAAAGATATCAACAACGACAAGGTGTTTCTGGTGATGGGGCCGTGGTACCACGGTCAGGAAATTGGCGACGGATCAACGCTGGGTCCGTTGCGCTTCGGCAGCGACACGGCCCTGCATTTCCGCCGCGAGATCCTGCAGCCGTTCCTCGATCACTATCTGAAGGACGCTGCGCCGAAGGCGGACGTCGCGCCGGTGACCGCGTTTGAAACCGGCACCAACGCCTGGCGTCGATTGTCCGCCTGGCCGGCCGGTTGTGCCAGCGGATGCCCGGTCACGCCGACGCGCCTGTACCTCCGGGCCGGTCTCACGCTCGGCTTCGACGCACCCAGAGCCGGCGAGGCGGCGTTTGACGAGTACATTTCGGATCCGGCGAAGCCGGTCCCGTATCAGGCCCGCCCGATTCAAAGCGCAACGTGGTCGCAGTGGCTCGTCTCCGATCAACGCGAAGCGTCCGGCCGGCCCGATGTCGTCGCGTTCACGTCGGACGTGATTGGGACGCCAGTGAAGATCAGCGGTCAGCCGGTCGTGAACCTCGTTGCCTCGACGAGCGGCACGGACTCGGACTGGGTGGTGAAGCTGATCGATCTCTACCCCGACGAAGTCGCCGAAGCGCCGGCGATGGGCGGCTACCAGTTGATGGTGTCGGCCGACATCTTCCGTGGGCGGTATCGCGAGAGCTTTGAGACGGCGAAGCCGATCACGCCCGACGTGCCGCTGCAGTACAGGTGGACGCTGCCGACGGCCAACCACGTGTTCCTGCGGGGCCATCGGCTGATGGTGCAGGTCCAATCGAGCTGGTTCCCGCTGTACGATCGCAACCCGCAGACCTTCATTCGCAACGTCTTTTTTGCCCAGCCCGGCGACTACCGGAAGGCGACACAGCGCATTTATCACGCCGGCGAACAGGCAAGCTTCATCGAGCTGCCGCTGGTGAGCCGCTGAAGAAGTAACCGGCAATTCAGAATTCAGAATTCAGATTTCAGATTTCAGATTGGGAATGCGAGGGACGGAGGACGCGGAGAACACAGAGAGACTGACCCGCCGAGACACAAAACACAGGGAATCTCTGACTCGGTGTCTCTGTGGCTGAATGATGGTGACCTCATGGAGTCATGATGTTCAAAGATCCCGCCCTGGAATCGGACGCGCGCCGCGCGGTGTCGCTGGACGAAGCAGAGAAACTGCTGGCACGCTTCGCGACCCTGACGCGCGAATCAGGGACGCCCGACGAGCACACGGCAGGCGAGTACATCGCCGAGCGGCTCCGCGCGCTTGGCGTGCCGGTCACGGTCCACCGGCCCGATCTGTTTCTGAGCATTCCAGAGCGATCGGAAGTCCGGCTGAAGCCGGACACGACCCGGGCGGGAGTCCGGCTGAAGCCGGACACTACCGGAGAGGCGCTCATCACATCGCGACCGCCCTCGTTTGCGTTGTCCACGAACGGCGACGAAATCGATGGCGAATTGTGTTATGTGCCGTCGAAATACGCGGGCGGCACCGGCGATCTCTTCGACACACCCTCAGTGGCATCGGCGGAGCTCACGTCCGATCCGGTCGGCGGCAGAATCGTGCTCACCGAAGGGTACTCGATGCCCGGGACCGTGCATGCGTTCGAGCGGCGCGGGGCCGTCGCGCAGATCTTCATTCATCCGGGCGCCGACATCCACGAGGGGATCTGCACGCCGATCTGGGGCGCGCCGACGCCAGACGCGCTGCCCCGGAAGCCACGGACGCCGGTCGTCTGCGTGAACGCGGCGGATGGCGCCAGGCTGGCCGCGCTTGCCGCGAACGGTGCGCGCATCGGGATTCGCACCTGGCTGCGCGAGGGATGGGCGCCGTGCCTGCTGCCGGTTGCCGAGATCGCGGGCACCGACGATCCGGATGAATTCGTGCTCGTGCACGGTCATTACGATTCGTGGTATGTCGGCATCGGCGACAACGCGGTCGGCGACGCCGCATTGCTCGAGCTCGCGCGCGCGCTGCACGGCCTTCGCGGACGCCTCAAGCGCAGCGTCCGCGTGGCGTGGTGGCCGGGGCATTCGACCGGTCGCTACGCCGGATCCACGTGGTACGCGGACCAGTTCGCCGACGACCTCGACGAGTGGTGCGTCGCGCACCTGAACATCGACTCGCCCGGGTGCGTCGATGCGACGGCGTACGAAGAAGTGATGTGGATGGCCGAAGCGGGCGCGTTGTGCCGCGACGCGATTGCCGATGCCGTGGGCGAGGCGGCAACCGGGATGCGCCCGCTTCGCGCCGGCGATTACTCGTTCAACCAGATCGGTCCGACCGCCTTCTACATGCTGCTGTCGAACATCCCCATCGCCGAGCGCCGCCGGCGCGGGTATTACGCCGTTGGCGGCAACGGCGGCAGTCCGACCTGGCACACGCCGAACGATCTGCCGCCGGTTGCGAGCCTGCCGATCCTCCGCCGCGACCTGGAGGTGTATGTCACGACCCTCGTGCGCGTGCTGAACGCGCCGCTCTATCCGTTCGATTACCTGGCGGCCGTGGACGAAATTGCCGCGGCCGTGGCCGAATATCGCGATCGCGCAGGCGCGGACGTCGATCTCACGCCGCTGGTCGACGATCTTGCTCGACTCCGGCATGCGTTCGCCGACTGGCGAGCCGACGCCGACCGCCGCGCGGCATCGGCCGATCCGCTCGATCGTCGTCGAGCGAACGCGACGTTGCGGCGCCTCGCCCGGATCCTCGTGCCGCTCAATTACGCGCGTGGCGAGCGGTTCGACCACGATCCGGCGATCAAGCTCCCGGTCGTGCCGCGGCTCGAGATCGCGACGCGTCTTGCGAACGCGCCGCCCGATCGCAAGCCGTTTCTGAAGACGGCGCTCGTCCGTGAACGCAATAAAGTCCGCGCGATGATCCGGGCCGCGCTGCGCGAAATCACCGCGCCTGCGTATAGCGCGTAGCCAGGGCTGCCATCGAACGTCACGATCGAACGCAGAGGTCGCAAAGGACGCAAAGAAAAACAGTATTCTTTGCGGCCTTCGCGCCTTTGCGTTCAAGCGCAGGCGGACACCCTGCTAGAATCCGGACAAATGGGCATCACGCAGGTCACCGCCGCTGTGCGGAACCCCGCTCGCCCCAAGAAGCTCTGGGAAGGCCTGTTTCTCGTCGACGGTGCAGTGGACTGCATGGT
>QHWF01000421.1 GCA_003222455.1 Acidobacteriota bacterium | reverse complement strand
CGAAGAGCAGATTTGGATTCTTCTGGTCCTCGAAGACAACGTTGATGGGTTGGCTGGGCAGGTTGCCGCTTATTGATTTCCACGTCGCGCCGAAGTCGTCGGTCCGGTAGAGGAACGGACGGAAATCGTCGAACTTGTAGCCGCTTTTCGCGATAAATGCGCGGCCGGCGACGTGATGCGAGGCCTGAACGCGGCTGACGTACGCATCCTCGCGCCCCCCGAGCGCGTTGAGCTTCGCGGTCACGTCGCTCCACGATCCGCCGGTATCCCTGGTCACGTGCACTTTGCCGTCACTTGTTCCCACCCAAATGACGCCCGCCGCCGCCGCCGATTCGGAGATCGACGAGATTGCGAACCACGGGATGCCGCCCGGAACGCCGCCCTCGGATTCGGGGAGGATTCTGTCCGCCGGATTCGTGCTCAGGTCCGGACTGATCTCTATCCAGTGCTCGCCTTGATCCGTCGACCGGAGGAGATACTGACCGCCCGTGTACAGCACGTGGCTGTTGTGCGGCGAGATATGAATTGGCGGGCACCAGAGCCACCGGTATGGCGGCTTTCCGGCGGCCGGTTGCGGGGTGATGTTCTTCCGGTACCCAAGCTTCTGGTCGACGCGCTCGTGCGCGCCGTAATGCCTGGTCGTGTACAGCCAGCGGCTGTCTTTCGGGTCAGGCAGTGTGAACATGCCGTCGCCGTCGCCAACCGCCAGCCAGTCCTGGTCGTCGACTCGACCCGACGGTCCATTCGACGGCCCCTTCCAGTTCTCATGATCCTGCAGACCGGCGTAGATGTTGTACGGATCCTCGTTGTCCACGCCGATGGCGTAAATCGATCCGAGGGGAAGGTTGTTGTACGCATCGCTCGTCTTTCCCCCATCGTACGAAATACCGATCCCGCCATCGCCGCCGATGATCATCCGGTCGGAATTCTCCGGATCGAACCAGAATGTCCGGAAGTCGCCAAACATTCTCGGGAAAATGCGACTCCAGGTCCTGCCACCGTCCTTCGAATACCCTCCTGGAGACCCGGTCAGGAAAATGTTCTGGTCGTTGTTGGGATCGACGCGGATCTGATTGAAGTAATAAGGTCCCTTGCTGCTGACGTTCTCGTCGTCGCGGTTCATCCTGGTCCAGGATTGACCCCCGTTTTCGGTGCGATAGACTTCTCCACCCATCGTCGCAATTCGTCCCGGGGCTCCGCCACCCTGGCCCTCAACGGCCGGCACCCGCGGATTCACGTTTTCGACGATGGCGTACAAAATCTCGGGATTCTTCGGATAGAGATCAAGCCCGATACGGCCGATTCTTCCCGTGGGAAGTCCGCCGCCGAGTTTCGTCCAGTTGTGGCCGCCGTCGCTGGTCTTGTAAATACCACTGCCGGGACCGCCGTTCACCATCTGCCAGGGCAGTCTCACCTTGTCGTACGCCGCAGCAAAGAGGACCGATGGATCCTTTGGATTCATGACCAGGTCGACGATGCCGATCTTGTCGTCGAAGTAGAGCATCTTCTCCCACGTTTCGCCGCCGTTGGTTGTCTTGAAGACCCCTCTCTCCGGGTTCGTCGAATAGAGGTGCCCCAGCACCGCAACGTAGACCGTGTTCGGATCGGTCGGGTGGACGACGATCCGCGCAATGTGGTGCGAATCTCTGAGACCCATGTTCTTCCACGTCTTGCCGGCGTCGGTCGACTTGTAGATACCGTCGCCGGCGTAGGAACTTCGAGAGGCGAAGGCGTCGCCAGTGCCGACCCACACAACGTTCGGCTGAGAAGGAGACAACGCGATGTCGCCGATCGAGCCGTTACTCTGACCGTCGAAAATGGGCTCCCAGGTCGTTCCGTTGTTCGTCGTTTTCCACACGCCCCCAATCCAGGGGGCCTGATAGATCGTGTAGAGATGGTCCCTGGGTGGAGAATCAGGAATCGCGATGTCGGCGACGCGCACCTGCATCCGGAACGGTCCGATGTTCCGGTAGCTGAAGGCCTTCAACAGATCCTCGTTGAAGGGAGTCTGACTTTCGGCCCTGGGTCCGGCGCCTATCGCCAGCCCTGCCACGATGCCGACAATTGCCGCGCGAGCGCTTCTGAGCCTCATCGTCTGACTCCTTTTGCACGCAGTGTCTTCGCCGTTCTCCCCGCAGTCAAATCGATTGTGCCAATGTCATCGTCCCTCTCGGTCGGCAATCAACGCCCTAACCCTTGTGGAAATCGATTTCGGGGGAACGTGACTGATTATCTGCGATCCGGTTTGAGGAGAGTCCCGTTTCCGCTGACGTCGTGTTGGATGTCGGTGGCCTGGTGCGTTACTGGCAGCTACCGCGCGGGGTTGCATCAGCCTGCGTCGCGATGCCGGGTTTTGCACACCTTGCCGGCATCGCCTCCCGCTGATTGACCGCGATCGTCGCTGGTTGCGCGGGGCCGACGGCGACGTTACGAAGCGGTAGGGACACTCGTCCCGTACAAACCGGCTGTTTCAGCCCGATGAAATTGAGGCAAATGCCTCTTACGGCCGGTTTTGATTTTCGCGATACTGAACGCGTCACAAACAAGCATGGCCAGGCAGCTCGCCCGTCCCGCCGTTTCTCTTGCTTCGTCCGTCTCGGTCTGAACGCCGCCGAGAAGGACTGCTTGGGTGGGCATTGTCGACACAGGGTCGTTAATCATGCAGCAATGTCCGAAGTGCAAATCTGCCTCGATCCGCCGGTCTCAGACGCGCCACTGGTGGGAGTCATGGCACAAGGCCTTTACGATCATGAGACCGCATCGCTGCCAGCGCTGCGGCTGGCGTGGGTGGGGCGAGGAATCGATGCCAAGAGTCGACGCCGACCGAGTCCGGTTCTTCGAACGGGCGATCGTCTCTGAGATTCCCCCTGTGGATTTGAAAAACCTCTAGGACGGCAGCTGTTCCTGAAGCTGAACTATCTATGGCGCTTTTGAGCGCTGCAAGCTAGCCGCCCGCGTCCGGGATCTGCATTCATGCGGACCACGATTGACGAGCGCCCGCCTGCCGCAGACGGTCTTCGATTTCCTTGTGACTGCCAACGAATCCGACAACAGCAGTTCTTTGCGGCCTTCGCGGCGTTTGCGTTCCACGGCGGCATCAGCTAGCCGGACACGTTCCTAAACGTCGTTCACGCGAGCCTCGGGTCGCGGTTCTTGCGCTCCGCGCGGCGGTAGGGTCGCGCCGAATTTGAACGCCGAGATACAGCGCTCGTGCGGCAGCATCGAGCTGGGGACGAGCGGATCGGCAAGATCCTTGACGATCAGCTCATTCCTGCTGATGCTCCTCTGCGTTTGAAAGAAGACATACCGCCCGGTTTCGTCGATGTCGACCTCGATGAAGAGCATCGGTTCCTCCGGACGCTCATAGATCAGGAGATCGGCCGACTGCGGCGTTCCGAGCACGTGGTAGTAGATCTTCTTGTCGCGGACGGTATCCTCGAGCGCTTTGCCTGGTCGAAGTTCGGGATGGCGTCCGTAGAAGAAACCGTGGCCGTCTTTGGTCCATGCGACGCCGAGGGACCTCACCCAGTGAATCACGTCGGGCAGCTGGCTGCCGGTGCCAAGTTCGCGGACGTAATAGGTCGACCACCCTTTTAGGGCCCTTTAGGGCTGCCCGGCGGCCGTGATGCAGGCCTGAAGGCCTGCGCTACGAGAGGTCGCCGGCCAATTTTTTCACAGGCTCTGAAGGCTGACACTACCGAAGGCACGCGCCAACGCAGTTGCAAAAAACGTCGGTAGTGTCCGGCTTTAGCCGGACCGGAGCCGACTGTATTGAAAAGGGTCCCGTGCGATAAACTCTGCGTTGCGTG
>QHWF01000403.1 GCA_003222455.1 Acidobacteriota bacterium | reverse complement strand
CGCCGTTCGATTCGCACCGCGACGAGCCGGCGATCTGGCTCTTCAGCGGAGGGACCACCGGCCCTCCGAAGGCGGTCGTTCAGCCGCATCGATCGTTCGTCAACACGACCGAACGATATGGGCAGGGCATCCTCGGCATCAGATCGGACGACGTCACGATCGCCGTGCCGAAATTGTTTTTCGGATACGCGACCGGATCGAACGTGCTCTTCCCCTTCTCGGTCGGCGCGTCGTGCGTGCTGTTTCCGGAACGCTGCACGCCCGACACGCTGTTCTCCCACATCGCCCGGCATCGGCCGACAATTCTGGTCAACGTTCCGACGATGATCCAGCAGATGCTGGCGCACGCCGACGCATCGTCTCAGGACGTTTCGAGTCTGCGTCTGGCAACGTCTGCCGGTGAAGCGCTGCCGCCGGAGCTGCACGAGCGCTGGATGCGGACCTTCGGCGTGGAGCTGCTGGACGGTCTGGGCACCGCCGAGATGTGGCACATCTTCATCTCCAATCGTCCCGGCGACGTCGTGCCGGGAACGCTCGGCCGAGTCGTACCCGGCTTCGACGTGACGCTGTGCGATGCGGAGGATCGAGAGGTGGAAGACGGCGAAATCGGCACGCTCTGGGTGCGAGGCGAGTCTCGCGCGATCGGTTACTGGCTGCAGATGGACGACACGAATCGCGCGTTTCGCGGCGAATGGTACGTATCGGGCGATATGCTGCGCCGGAATGCCGATGGAACGTTCACGTATTGCGGCCGCGCCGACGACATGCTCAAGGTCGGCGGCAGGTGGCTGTCGCCGGCCGAACTCGAGAATTGTCTGATGACGCATGCTGCCGTCCGCGAAGTGGCGGTCGTCGGTGCGCAGAATGCCGACGGTCTGGTGAAGCCGTGTGCGTTTGTGGTGTCGCCGTTGCCGTCGCCGGCGCTCGCGAAAGAGTTGCAGGAGCTGGCGAAATCGCGACTGGAACCTTACAAGTACCCGCGCGAGGTGATCTTTGTCGATGTGCTCCCGCGTACACATCTGGGCAAAGTTGACCGCGCTCGGCTCGCGAAAATGAGGCGGTAAGGGGGCGATCGCCTACAGGCTCTGCATTCTCCTTCCGATAGAAGAGCTACGTGCGGCAAACCACGTACGCCGTGGTGACAGGTGGTCGCGTCGCACGATCCGGACTTGAGGCCCAGGCTTCTCCGGGCCATCCCTGAAATTTACGAATCGAGGCATATCACGATGAGAGTGTCCCGCTGTATTCAACTGCTGTCTTGCGCGTCAGTCGTTGCTTTGCTGACCGGTTGTGGGGGCGGCGGCACCACGCCCACGACGCCGTCCACTGCAACACCATGCGTCCAGACGACGCTCTTGCAGGGGAGCGCCTCCCTTCCGGCGCATACCGCGGACGTGGAGTCGGTCACCACCACGACCACTGGCCGCCTGGACGTGACCTTCGACTGGACTTCTGCCTCGAGCACGATGCTCGTCGCCGTTGCGCAGGACCCTTGCAGCTTCGATCAGTTGCAGGCCGGCAGTTGCAAGGTTCTGCTCAACTCGACGTCGCCACCGAAACCGCTGAAGGGCTCTGTTCAAAGTGCTGCCCCGGGTACCTACGTCCTCTTTTTTGGCAATGCGACATCAGCCGTGGAATCGACGTCCGCCCAGGTCGTCTTGAGCACCGGCAGCTGTCCTGCCGTTTCGTCGTTGACGACCCAGACCGACGAGACGCTCCGGTTCGAAATCCAAGGGGCGCGCTCAGGCCTGCTCCGGCCCTGACCGGCACCGTAGCGCAGGCCTTCCCGCCTTCGCTCGCTTCGGCGTGGCACGCCGTAGCGCGAAGCGCGGAGGCCTGCCATTCGCCTGGATGATCATTCGCAGGCTCGAATGACCTGCACGTCATCCTGCCGAGCCATCACCGCACGCCTCGAGCCTTCGTGTCAGCAGCCGCCGTTCCGGTTCGGTGCAGGCGCACGTGAGCGCCGTCCGGAACGCGGCCGCCGCCTCGTGGCTCCGTCCGAGATCCAGCAGCAACTGACCGCGAACCGCCAGCAGCAAATGATAGTGACGCAGCTTGGGATCGCGATCGAGCGGAGCGACCGCCGCCAGTGCGTCGGCGGGACCGTGGACTTTTGCGATCGCGACCGCGCGATTCAGCGCCACGATGGGCGATGCGTTGAGGGAGAGGAGCTGATCGTAGAGCTCGAGGATCAACGGCCAGTCGACCAATCGTGAATCGATCGCGCGCGCGTGCGTCGCGGCAATGGCCGCCTGGACGTGGTACTCCGACACGTCGGCTCCGGCGATGGACCGATCGAAGTGATGAAAGCCAATGGCGATGAGGCGCTCGTCCCACCGGCTGCGATCCTGATCCGCGAGCAGCACCAGATCGCCCGCTTCATCGACGCGGGCGGGCAGCCGTGCGCCTTGAAGTGCCATCAGCGCGACCAGGGCATGGACGCGCGGCGTCGCGATCGAGGCCGAGGCGATGAGCCGGCCCAGGCGCAGCGCCTCCATGCAGAGATCCTGCCGGATCAACTCGGCCCCGGCTTGTGCCGCATACCCCTCGTTGAACATGAAGTAGATCACTTCCAGCGCCGAATCGAGGCGCGCGGTCAGTTCCATGCCGGCTGGCACGTCCAGCGTCAGACGCTGATCGCGGATCTGGCGCTTCGCGCGAACGAGCCGCTGTGCAACCGCGGCCTCGTCCGCCAGGAACGCGCGGGCGATTTCGCGGACGCTGAAGCCGCCGATAATCTTCAGGCTGAGCGCCACCCTGGCATCGCGCGAGAGCGCCGGATGGCAGCACATGAAAATCATCCGGAGCTCGTCGTCTCGAAACTGCTCGCCGACGCCGGTATCGTCCGGGGCGTGTCCCGCCGAGCGTGTCAGCTCGCCGACAATGGTCTCCGTCTTGTCGCCGAAGATCTTGTCGCGCCGCAGGGCGTCGATCGCCACGTTGTGCGCGACGCGAAACAGCCAGCCGGCGGCGTTGTCCGGGATTCCTTGGTACGGCCAGGTCTGCAGCGCACGGAGCATCGCGTCCTGGACGGTTTCCTCGGCGAGCGCAACGTATTCGGGACCGAGGAGACGCGTCAGGCGGGCCACCATGCGGCCCGCCTGATGCCGGAACAGGTGCTCCAGCAGCACGCCAGTCTCGGCTGGAGTGGTCACGATCCGTAGACTTGTCTGATTTCGATCGTGCCGCCGTACTCGAGATGTGGATGCTCGAGCGCGCGGCTCACCGCCTCCTCGTAACTGGCGGCTTCGATCGTGTAGTAGCCTCCGAGGACTTCCTTGGTTTCGCTGTACGGCCCGTCGGTTGCCCGCGGCTTGCCGTTCCCAGCCCGGATAACCCGACCCTTGTCTTCGGCCAGGCGTTTGCTGTCCACCGTGAACGGCTTCTTCGACCACGCCATGTACTTCTCGATCGCCTTCTGCATGTCTTCGGGGCCGAGCTTCTGCCAATCCGCAGGGTTGTCGTAGAGCAGCAGCATGAATTGAGACATTGCGGTTCTCCTCTGAACGATTCGCCGGTTCGCTCACGGCTGTCAATTATTTGTTTTCGCTGACGAATGTCCGTGTTCTCATATCGTCTCCTTTCACTCCAGAGACGAACCGGGGCCACGGAAATCGACAATCCGGCTAAGTCGTTCGTTTTCAAGGGACTATCTAACATCATGGTATTACCATGCCGACCGTTACGGGGAAACTGGACAAGAAGCGCGCCGCGCGTCTCGCACGATGGGCGCGCCGCGGGAAGGTGGCGAAATCCGACGTGATTCGGGCGTTG
>QHWF01000402.1 GCA_003222455.1 Acidobacteriota bacterium | reverse complement strand
CCCAGTCTCGCTCAACCCGGTGTCGTCGCGGATCAACCAGCAGCAGTTCGCCGGGTATCAGGTGCGCGGCGGTCTCGGATTCGTCGATGTCAACGGCAACCCCAGGTATCCGTACCAGTGGGACAGGAACAACATCCAGCCGCGCATCGGCTTTGCGTATCTGCTCGGCGACAAGACCGTCGTGCGCGGCGGCTACGGCCTGTACTACGTGAACGTCGTCGGCATCTCGGCCTCCAACGGATTCGGCATCCAGACGCCGCTCATCACGTCGCTCGACGGCGACCGCACGTCGACGTTCCCGCTCGCGAGCCCGTTTGCACAGGGCATCTCACAGCCTCCCGGCTCGTCGCAAGGCCTGGCGACGTTCCTCGGCCGGAGTGTCGGCTTCTCGAATCTCGACTTCGTCAATCCGTTCGTGCATCAGTTCTCAATCGGCGCGCAGCGCGAGCTGCCGTGGCGCACGACGATCGAAGTCTCGTACGTCGGCAGCCGCACGCGTCAGGAGCAGAACCGCTGGGGCGGGTTCAACGAACCCCCGGTCTCGCTGCGCGACCGCTGCGATCCGACCAAAGGCGGCAGCGTCGCCTTCTGCAACGAGCTGCTGCCGAATCCGTTTTTTCAGGTGCCGGGATTCGAGGGCACGAACCGTTTCACCAGCCCGACGCTCTCGCGCTACGAATTGAGCCGTCCGTTCCCGCAGTTCGGCCCGATCACCATGTTCGACCGCAACGATGGCCGCATCTGGTACAACTCGGCGCAGATGGTCGCCAACAAACGCGTCTCCGACGGAATCAGTCTGAACGGCACCTATACGTGGTCGAAGATGATCGAGGAGAACGGCGGCGGCAATCAGATTGGCGGCACGGCCACGACCAACCCGCTCATCACCGACGTCGATCGGTTCGTGCAGCGCTCGGCGTACGAGAGCGACCGCCGGCACCGTGTCACGATCTCGGGTGTCTACCGGCTGCCGTTCGGCCGCGAAGACTCGGGCACCGGCTCGCTGGCCAGCCGGATCGCCGGCGGATGGGAAGTCGCTGGCATGTGGCTCTTCAACAGCGGCCGCCCGTGGGGCCTGCCGCAGAATGTCTTCTACGTCAAGAACGCGGCGGTCGGCAACGTCGACTACGGCGCTCCTGTGATCCGCGGCGTCCAGAACTGCGTCGCGCAGATGAGCGACGCCGGCGTGGTGACGATGCTCGGGTATTCGGTCGCGGCCGGCTGCACCGAACCGAACTTCATCATCCGGCCGAATTACACGCGCGGCGCCACGAATTTCCGCGACGACCAGATCCGGCGGCCGCCGTTTTATCAGTTCGACTTGAACTTCGCGAAGACGACGCGCCTGGCCGGCGACGCCAGGCTGCAGCTCCGGTTCGAGCTGTTCAACGTGCTCAATCAGGTGATCTACGACGAGCGGCAGTACGAGAACAACCCGACCAACCCGTTGTTCGGCTCGATCGACCGGACCGTTGTCCGGCAATCGAATTTCCCGCGGTATGGCCAGATCGGGATCAAGCTGCTCTTTTAAGACTGTTGAAAGACGACCCGAAGGACACAAAGGGAACAAAGGACACAATCCTGACCTTTGGAGCACTCGACGTCGGATTCGTACACGTACCGCCGACCTGCCTGACGGTTCTGATGACCGCGATACTGACGGTCACGGGACCGACGTCTCACACGACACAGCGCGTCCGGCAAATCGAGTACGCCGATCTGCCGCCCGCGATCCAGGAGCGGTTCGCGGCCGCAGGAGTTGCCGGGCCGCGTTTCTCCGAGTACCTGCGGAGCGTGTCGGTCGAGACCGAACGGCGCGTCGCTGAGGGAGAACGCGAGCACTTCATTTACTACGCGCTGCAATCCACCCGTTTCACCGACCGGCCGCGGATCGAGCCGGCCGTCAGCGCACAACGGTTCATCGAAAGCCTGTCGCCGCCCGATCGCGCGCACTTCCTCGAGGATCGCGATTTCGTTCCCTCGCGCGGATGGCCTGCGGCGGAGCGCGCACGCATACGCGATGCAGTTGCCGCGCTGGCCAACGTCGACATGATCGCATCCGAGTCCGATCGCCGCCTGTCCTATTACAAGCAACTGTTCGCGCTCGACCGCGGTCGATCTCTTGTCGACGATTTGTATGCCGATTACGCCAGGGTTACGCGCTTCCTCTACAAGAAGGAGTTCGAGTCCAACGGCTCCGCCGCGGCAGTTGCCGCGCTCTATCGCACGCGGCCGCACAGTTCCGACACCCAGCTCGAGGCCGGCTTCGGCGTCTATCTCGGCCTGGGAGTGTTGCATGCACTCGAGCCTGGACGACGCATCCGCCGCGTCCTCATCGTCGGCCCTGGACTTGACGTCGCTCCGCGCATGGATCTCAACGACGTCGTGGCACCGCAGATGTTTCAGCCGTTCGCGGTCGCCGACGCGCTGCTGTCGCTTGCGCTCAGCTCGGAGCGCGACCTGCACATCGAATCGGTCGACGTGAATCCGCGCATCGTCCGGTTCGCGAACAGCGCGCGCGACGCACTGACGCTGCACCTGTTCACCGGCATCAACGAGACGCGCGAGCAGCCGTTCAGCGCCGACTATCGGCATTACCTGCACGCGCTGGGAAACGCGATCGGCAGCAGGGTGAGCCCGCCGCCGGCGATCGCCGGGGAGAAACGATACCGTCACTCCATCGCGGTTCGTGCATCGATCAGGCGGGCAACGAGCGCCGGACCACTCAATATCATCACCGAGCGCCTCGCCGATTTGCCGCCATTCGATCTCGTCGTCATCACCAACGTGCTGACGTATTTTGACGATCGGCAGCTGGCGCTCGCGCTCGCCAACATCGCCGCGATGCTCGGTCCGGGCGGGTACCTGCTGCACAACGAATCCCGTGCCGGCCTCGTCGAAACAGCCGCGGCCGCGCAGATGCCGGCGGTGCACATGCGAACGGCCGTCATCGCCGGTGCCGCGCCGAGGCCGCTGTACGACACGATCTGGCTGCATCAGAAATCGAGGACGTGATGGACCGAACAGTGACCCGCGTGATCGTTCTCATGAGTGTCGTCGTGATGTCAGGCCTGGAAGCACGTCCGAGTGATAGCGCACCTGATCTGACCGCACGGTGGGTCTCGCGTGTCGCGAACGGGGATGGCACGTTTCGCGAAACCGTCTTCGTCCTGAACCAGCAGGGATCGACACTCTCGGGATCCGTGGTCAATCCGACATCCGAGCAGCCGATTGTCGAGGGTGTCGTGGACGGCGCCACGTTCAGCTTCGCGTCCGCACCGCCGGAGAATCCGCGGCGCACGACGTATCGCGGAACGCTCGCAGGCGACGACATCACGATCACGGTCGTCCGTCCCGGCCGCCCCGATCAAACGCTGACGGCCCGGCGTGGTCCCGACAGCGCCGGGCGTCTCCCCGAACGCGTCCCGCCGCCGGACTTGCACGTCGTTCCCGACAACGGCCTCGCGCGAACTCCACCAATGGGATGGAACAGCTGGAACCATTTCAGAGGGCAGGTAGACGATGCGACGGTGCGGACGATCGCGGATGCGATGGTCGCAAACGGAATGCGGGATGCCGGCTATGTGTACGTCAATATCGACGACACCTGGGAGCTCGGTCGCGACACGACGGGCCACATCACGACGAACCGCAAGTTCCCCGACATGAAAGCGCTGGCCGATTACGTGCACGGCAAAGGGCTGAAACTTGGTATTTATTCGTCGCCCGGACCGTTCACCTGCGCCGGCTATGAGGGCAGCTACGGACACGAAGCGGACGACGCCCGAACATATGCCGCGTGGGGCATCGATTATCTGAAATACGACTGGTGCGGCGCTGCGCGTCTGTACCGTGACAGCGAAATGCGGGCGGTCTATCAGAAGATGGGCGACGCGCTGCGCACAACCGGCCGGCCGATTGTCTTCAGCCTCTGTCAATACGGGCGGCAGGACGTGTGGAAGTGGGGCGCCGAGGTCGGCGGCAACCTGTGGCGGACGACCGGGGACATCAGCGACACCTGGGAATCGATGTCACGGATTGGGTTCGGTCAGGAGCAGCTCGCGCCGTACGCGAAACCCGGCCATTGGAACGATCCGGATATGCTCGAAATCGGCAACGGCGGCATGACGGAGACGGAGTATCGAACCCACATGAGCCTCTGGGCGCTGCTGTCGGCGCCGTTGCTCGCCGGCAACGATCTTCGCGACGTGAAGCCGGAGATTCTGAGCATCCTGACCAACCGCGACGCGATCGCCATCGATCAGGATCCGCTCGGCCGTCAGGGCCGCCGGCTGAGGAGCGACGGCGATGTCGAGATCTGGACGAAGCCGCTGTCGGGCGGCGGCCAGGCGATTGGCGTATTCAACCGCGGCGCCGGCCCGGCCCAGGCGACGATTCGATGCGAGGAGTTTCAGCTGTGCGACGCCGACGTGCGCGACGTCTGGGGACACGCGCAGCCGACCCGATTCACGTCGTACTCCGCGTCGATTCCGAGTCACGGCGTGGCCCTGCTGCGTATCACCCCGTCCAGATAGCTACCGCTCGACGGGCGTCGGTACACGTCAATCTGGTTGGCGTTGAGATCGATGATCCACACTTCACGAACTCCAGCCCTGGCGTACAGAGGGACCTTCACCGTTCGGTCGATCTCGGCTGACGTGTCGGCCACTTCGATGACGAGAAGGACATCGGCCGCACCCGGATGGGCGTCGCGATAGAAGTCGGCGCGTGACTTCACCACCGCAAGATCCGGTTGCGGTTCCGAGTAGTCGTCCAGACGCACTGGATCCTGAATTCGAAGGATAGCGCCCTCACCGAGATGCGGGCCCAGCAAGTGAATGAGACGACTCACACACGCGGCATGACGGCTTCCAATCGGCGTCATCTCGACGATTTCTCCGGAGAGCAGCTCGATACGGTCATGTTCGCCGAAGATCGCAGCCGCTGCCATGCGATGGAATTGGTCGACGGTAAATAAGCGTCTCGGTGCTTGAACGGGCATCAGTCCCCTCGAGGTGCACGTGAGGATCGTGTTCGACCATTCTACATCGGGCGGCGTGACTGGCTGGGAATTCGTCCGCGTCATCGACACGGAGGATGCGCAGAGCCCATGCTGGCTCGGTGAACTCACCATACCGCCCGTTGCGACCTGGCAATCAGTACGTCACGCGCACACGATACTTCAGCGTCGCGGCGGCGTCGGCGGCGACACTCAGCTTGAATTGTGCCGCCCAGGCGTCGGTCTTGGTCCACTCGTGCGACGACCGCAGGATTCTCCAGGTGCCGCCAATCGGTTCGTTGACTTCGACGCCAATCGCGCCGGTCTTGTGGTTGCGGACCGTGACCTCGTACTCGACCTCGTAGACGTTGGCGGCGATCTTCTCGAAGTCGATCTGTCGGCGCTCGGCAACGACATCGAAGGCGTTGCCGATCTTCACGTTCAGGGTCTCGTCCTTCGGCGTGTGATCGATTCGATCCTCGCCGACGAACTGCAGACCGCCTTTCGAATCGTCCTGATAGACGCGGACGACGCCGGCTGGCATCGGGACACCGAGCCCGTGAGGCTGCTCGTTCTTGAACTGGTAGTAGACCTGAACGACGTCTTTCAGCGGCGCACCGGGATGCTGCGCGTTCCGGTAGTAAAACGCCTGCCCGTCGACGACGTAACGCTTGTGCACCGGAATGGCGGTCCCTTCGAGCATGCTCACCTGCTTCGTCTGGCTGTTGTTGATCGTCGTCTTTCGAGCGAGGGTGTACAAGTGATAGTCGGAAAACGACTCCTGTGCCATGGGCGCGGCGGCCTCATTTCTCGTCATCCGCGCCTCGTCCAGCATCATCTTGCCCATCACCTGGCGCACGCGATTCAGATCGCCTGCGACGAGCTGCAGCTTTGCGTTCCTGAATGACGTGCCGCTGCCATTGGTGACCGTGACCCAGCCGTCGAGATCGCCCGATTTGTCATCGCGCGCAACGCGAAGCACGTAGTCGGCGCTCCATCCCAGCTTCCCCGCCAGGTACGACGCCTCGACGCGATGTCGATCGGCGCCGGTATTCTGCAGCGTCCAGATCAACGTCGGCCGCGAGTAGAGCGTGTCCGGCAACTCGGGAAAGCGGATGTGGTCGGCGTGAAGACCGGTGACGATTTCCTTTCCGATTTGCCACACCGGCGCGGTGTTGTAGCTGAGAAGCCGGGCTTTCACTTCCTCTTCGCCCGTCGATCCGGCGTCTTCGCGCACACGGACCAACGTGACGTCGCGGCCGACGTACTTGCGCAGCAGCTGGTCGGGCTCGAGCAGATCGTATTCGTAGTTCTGTTCGAGGACGCTCACGCTCGCGGGCTCGCTGACCGACCGGAAATGGACGGTCGCCGGGTTGACCGTCGCCGCGATGTCCATGAAACGCAGATCCGACGTGCCTCGAGCGAGTCGGAGGTTGCGGGCATCGCGGATCAGCGCGATGTCGGAGTTGTACACCGTCACGCCAAGATCGACTTGATCGTCGAGCGTGGTCGTCCGGTCCTGATTGGCAGCGCCTGCGGCCGACGCAGGGACAACGGATTTGCGGGGGGCGAATGCGGCGGCGCCGGCGAGGCACACCACCAGAGCGATGCAGGAACGCGCAGTCATCGAAGGCTCCTTTTCAGCCGTCTACCGGCTATGTTCTTTGAACGGAGCCGCTCAGAATTCTTGCAGGGGGGTCCAGGTCACGCCGCCATCGGCCGTCCGGAACGTCCGGCCATCGGCAGTGGTAACGGTCGCGGCACGGCCGGGAAACGCGACGCGCTGCCACTCACGGCCGTTTCTCGTGAGCAGGACGGTGCCCGCACGACCGGCGATCCAGCAGACGGTCGCTGACGGTGCGGACGCTGCGGTGAGATCCTCGGTTGCGCCGATCGAGAGCGTCTCCCACGTTGCACCGCCGTCGGACGAGCGCTGAACCACGCCAGCGGCGCCGATCCGCCATCGAATCGAGGCATCGGGCGAGGCGATTTCGACGGCACGCGCGTCCAGGCGCCCCAACGCCACGGTTTCGTTCAACGGCGCCGCCGGCGACGCCGCGGCAAGCGGAGAAGCCGAACTTTTGGCCGCTCCCTGCTCGTCGCGCCGCCTCAGATCCGCCTCCTGTTTACGTTCGGTCGGCGGCGGGCCCGCCGGTGCGCGATGCTCGGCGGGGTTCGACTTCTCCAGGCGATCGGCAAATGCCGGAGGCTTCTGCCGTGCGTTCGCCCCACTGGACGGCTGCTCCCGCGGAACCGCGGGCGCGGATGGCTGCGCGGGGGAGTCCGCGGGCCGTTGCG
>QHWF01000401.1 GCA_003222455.1 Acidobacteriota bacterium | reverse complement strand
CCTGGTGAGGTTGACTTGACGGATGTCAGCTTCTGTTTCAGCAAAGTCGGTGTTGACCGTCACGGCCGCATTCACGTTTGGCGCGATGTTCTTGAATAGATCGACTCCACCCGTGAAGTCGCCATCGCCATTCTCTGCCCCGCCCGACACGTATGGCCGTACGTCGAGACCGAGTCCCTGTCGCAGACCATCGAGACCTTGAAGAAGCCATTTCGGTGGTCGAAGAACGGGTCGAGGACGATCGTGATTCGATCGTCTACATCGAGATCCGCGTCACGCGTCAGTTGTGTCGACACGATCTCGCGCGCCGAGGCATCACGGCAGACAACACCAATGTACAAGGCGCGGTCATCGTACAGAACGCGAACGATGGTTTGCTCCGACGGCTCGCTGTTTTCGACGGGCTCCCGTTGATGCAACGGCCCGATCGGCTCAACCCGCTGCCAGTCGCTTTCATCCAGCCGACCGTCGATGTGAATCGTCTCGGTCGTGCGTCGAGCGGTCGCAACCGGCGAAGACCCGGCTGGACGGTCTGGCTGTCGGGCATTGGCTGGTTCGCCAGCGCATTGCGCCGCCGCAAGGACCAGTGCAACGCAGGCAGGTCGCATCAGGAAGAAGGTCCAGAAGTCAGCGAGCTTCGTAGATCCGAATCTCTGGCTTCTGGCTTCCTCGATGCGGAACCGCGAGGTACAGGCGATTCTGCTCGGCGACGAACAGCGACGTGCGGGCGCCCGCGGCAGTCGTCATGTGCGCGGTGCGAGCGAAGCGATTGGCTTCCTGCTCCTGATACACGTCGACGTAACCTTCGCCGCCGCTGACGTACAGCCGTCTTCTTGCAGCGTCGTAGAAGAGATCGTCCGTGTCGCCGACGATGTCGAACGAGGTCAGCTCTTTGCCGCTGGCCGTGTCGTATAGCAGCGCCTTGGCTGGACGTCGACATCCAACAAATACGCGATGATTGGCTTCATCGAGCGCCATCGGGAAGTTCGACCTGGCGGTGCCGACCGGCCACGTCGCGACCACTTTCATGGCGACGCGGTCAACGATCGCGATCTGCTCGGCCGTCGGAACATTCACGAAGATGCGCGATCCTGATCGTTCGAGTTGGAACGATTCGGGATGGCCGGTCAGCTTGGCCTCGCCGAGCACCTTTCCGTCGGCTGGGCTGATCGCTGCCAACGCGCCACTCCCGTATCCCGCGAAGAGACGTTTGGCAGCGAGATCGTAGCGGACGTTATCCGAATCGTCTCCGAGCCGAGCCGCCCTGGTCGGATGGTAGTCGGCCGCGTCGATGAACTGGATCCCTTCGCCTTCGCCATTCGCGACGGCAACCAGCTTCGCGTCGGCAAGGACCGCAATGCCTTGAGGCTCCCGAAACCCAGGCACGCTCTTGACGTGACTGCTGCTTTTCAGATCGAGCACTTCGACTGTGTTGTTCCCGAGTGCCGCCACGTACAGTCGCTGCGTGGCCACGTCGACCGCAAGATGGTCGATTCGACCCTCGACGCCAGGAAGCGCAATGGTCGCGACAAGGGTCAGGGGCGTTTGACGCGATGCAAATTGCAACGAGACGGCGATCATCGCGGCGGTCAAGAACGGTCGCATGATTACTCCCTACCCCTACCTGAATTCGCCGCAACCTTGGCGGCGCCAACCGCGACGTCGAGTGCGAACCGCAGCCCTCTTGCTAACTCGAGGATCGCCTCGAAGGTGCACCGTTCGCCGCGATGATTCAGCGTGACTTCGGCGAATCGCGTGGCATCGAATGGCGTCGCGTTTTCGCGCTTCGCGGCCGACAGCAATTCACTTTCCAGCACGAAGATGAACTCGGCTTCGTGGTCGACGAACCGCGTGATCAACCAGGGACACGCGACGCGGTCGACTTTGATGTGCTCCCGGGTAATCCACCGCATCGCGTGTCCTCTTCGTTGACGGTTGAACGCGTTATCGACGATATTCGTGATCGCCTCGCGCAGTACCAGTCGATCCGCCGTCACGACGACTCCATCCGCAACGTCGAGCGTGATCCGCTGAAAGATCCGCACCAATGTGGATGTTACCGGGCGAGGCTCGACCCATTCCTGACGTTTGTGTCAGGTACGGGCTCCGCTGTCGGTGGCCGTCCTCTTCGTTGACGGTTTACTTGAACGCGTTATCGACGATATTCGTGATCGCCTCGCGCAGTACCAGTCAGGAATGCGCGTGTCGTCATCGTCTCCCTCCACAGAACGCGATCGTAGACAGCGCTTGCACCACCAAATCTGACAAGTGCCTGACGTCTGTGTCAGGAAGTTCGCGACGCGATGCTTCTGACAGAAACGTCAGGAAGATGTCAGGCGCAGCGACGATTGGGCCCGCTACGATTTCGCTCCGGAGGTGATGCGATGCGAAGCACCTTGACAAGATTCGCAGCATTCGTGGCAGTGACCGGAGCAACGATGTGCCTGAGCGCTCAGCCCAAAGGTGAACGCGCCACGATCAAGGGGGAGGTGGTCGACATGTGGTGTTACCTGGAAGGCGGAGATCGCGGTGCGGCAAAGAAAGACTGCGCGACCGCTTGCGCGAAAGCGGGCAACCCAATCGCCATTCTGGACGCGAACGGGAACCTGTACGTCGCTGCGGGCTTGCAGGATCACCAGCCGGGGCAGAAGCTCCTGGTGAGCAAGATGAGCGACGAGGTGACGGTCACCGGCACCCTCGTGAAAAAGGGTGGAGTGCAGATGATCTACGTCGACTCGGTGAGGTGATCCGTCGCGCTGTGCGCACTCAGAAGCGCATACGGAGCGAGAGCTGAAGACGACGTGGCGGCTGTGCCGACTGCCGCAGTTGGCGCAGATGCCAGGCCAGGCGAGCGCCCTTGTGAACCTCGCGGCTCGAGCCAGTGCGGCTGGCCGGCCGGTGCCGCCTTGGCCCACATCTGCTGCCCCATCCGCGCGGCCGTCGAGATGTTGAATGGAGCCACGTCACATTGTCGTTGCTTCTCCAACCCGCATCGACGCCGGAGGGTCTACTATTGGCGTATGCGCTGCCATCGACTGATTCTCGTCGCTTCCATGCTGGCCCTGATTGGTGCCGCGTCGGGCACCGGCTTCGCCGCGCGCGAAAGCAGCGGCACTCCGGCGGCCAGGTCGGCGTTCGACAGCGGTGAAGCCGCGGCCCGCGCCGGAAAGCTGGACGAGGCCGTCGCCGCGTTCCGCAAGGCCATCGCGGCGGATCCAGATTTCGTCGACGCCCACCAGCGTCTGATCGAGGTCACACAGCGTCAACAGCTCCAGGACGCCCAGTCACCGAGTCTGCCTCGCCTGAAACGGCAGTACGAGCAGTGGGCCCGGCAACATCCGACTCGCGCCGTGTATCAGGTGGCGCTCGGGCTGCTCACGAAGGACTCCGATCAGGCCGACGCCTACTACAACAAAGCCCTCGCGGTCGATCCGTCGTCTGCCCGCGCGCACTTCCTGCTCGCCAGAGACGCCGAGACGCTCGGCGACTGGGACACCCAGCGGAAGCATCTGAAGGCAGCAGTCGAGATCAATCCCGACGAGCCGCGCTACTTGCTGCGGTACGCGGTCGCGCATCTTAAGAGCGATCCGGACGGCTTTCGCGAGCTCGCGTTGCAGGTGGTTGCCAGATTCCCGACGAGTCCATCTGCGGCCGAAGCGCTATACAACCTCGCCGATGCCTCGTCGAGCCTCGATCGCCGCGGCTACCTGGATCGGCTTCGCGCGAGCTATCCGGTCGATCGCTTCACCTACTCCGCCTCGGCGATGAACATGTTGTACGCCGATCTCACCGACCCGTCCGACGCGCTTGCGCTGGCGCGCGACATGGCCCGGGCGCTGCCAGCCGCGGCGTTCTGGCGGCCGCGGGTCGCCGCACAGGAAGCGATGACGCGCGCGAAGACGTTCATTGGCGACAGGCAGTTCGACGAAGCCCTCGCGCTGCTCGAGAATATGCCTCCTCCGTCTGGCAACCACGGCACGACGTGGACGTTGTTGAAAGCGGAAGCCGCCGCGGGCGCGGGCAATCGGGAGCGGGCTTACAAAACGCTCGTCGAGAGCGCGGCAGCGTCGCCCGACGCGCGAGTCGACGCGGCCCTGCCGAAATACGCCGCCGATCTCGGCAAGACGAGCCGCGATGTCGACGCCGACGTCTGGAGCATGCGTGACGCGCGCGCGACGCCGGCCGCCGCGTTCACGCTGCCATCGCTGCGCGACGGCGCACCGGTGCAGCTCGCCGATTTTCGCGGCCGCGTCGTGCTGCTGGCGTTCTGGTATCCGACGTGAGCGGGCTGCCGTGGGGAGTTTCCTCACTTGCAGCGGGTGTTCGAGATGTACCAGGACCGCGGCTTTACCGTGCTTGCGATCAACGTGGAACCCGAGCAGCGGCGCCTGGTGGCTCCGGTGATGACCGCGCTCGGCGTCGGCTTCGTGCCGCTGCAGGGCGATTGGAAGTGGGCCGAGCAGAACTACGGCGTGAAAGGCACGCCCGATACTGCGCTCGTCGACCAGCAGGGACGCATCATGTTCAAGCCGCACGTGCATGACACCGAAACGCGCGGTGTACTCGCGCACGAAGTCGAGGCGCTGCTGAACCGTCAGCGCTGAGAGCGGGTTGCAAGAGTCCCGCAACGCGATGTCACAAAGCCGAACACTTGTCTCAATCGCACGGACATCGGCTTTAGAAGATGTCTAGTGGAACCGTCAGACTGCGATTGCCGCTAACGGCTAGCCCCGTGCCGCCGCAGGATCGACACGATCTCCCCATGTTGACGCCGTTCGGCCCATGCGAGTGGTGTGGCCCACGGTTCATCATCGGGATGCTTTTCGGTCGATCTGTCAGGCGCGCCTACATTCCTGATTTGAGCGTGGCGAATTGCGCGAGCACGCGATCAATGGCCGCGGACAGCTCTCTGAAGACCGAGTACTGCTGCTCGGTCGGCGCGTAGTCACCCTGCGCGACGTATCCCTGCAACGCCGCCATGCGGTTGTTCAGCTTGAGATCGAACACCAGCATCTGGTCGTCGAAGCCGGTGAAGCGCAGCTCCACGAGCTCCTTCAGCAGGGTTTCCAGTGCGGCGTCCGGTTTTGCCGCGGCCGCGCGATCGGTCCTTTGTGCCAGCTCCGCGCGCATCCTTCGGATCTCGTTCACCGTGTCGTGAATCGCCGATACCTTGTCGCGGATCGCGATCAGCAGATCGAACTGCTCCTGCAGGTCGGCTGCGGTCGCTTCGCTCTTCGAATCGGCGACGATGCGGAGGGGTTGAGTGAAGGTGTGACCACCGGCCTTCATCCTGATCTGATAGGTGCCGGGCACCGCGATGGGCCCGCGGAGGGTGCCGCCGGTGAGAAACGTGCCGCCCTCGATCCCGTGGGCATCCGGGTAGCGCATGTCCCATGCGTAGCGATGCATCCCGGGAGTGCCGGCCGGTCCGTTGCGATCGGTGCTCGACACGGTCTTGACGACGATGCCGCGCGCATCGAGGAACTCGAGCGTGATGTCCTGTACGGCGCCGAGGAAATACGTCACGATGGCGCCGGCGGGCGGGTTCTGGCCCATGCCGGTGGGGCCGCGGCCGAACCCGGCGCGGCGGGTGCGTGTGGCGTCACGCGGCGGAAACAGGTGGGCGCTCGACGAAATCACCGCGTCGGTCATGTCGTGGAGCGGCGTGATGTCGTCGAGCACCCAGAAGGCCCGGCCCTGGGTGGCCGCGATAAGGTCGCCGTCCTTGATCGTCAGATCGGTGATCGGCACGATTGGCAGATTCAGTTGAAGCGATTGCCAGTGAGCGCCGTCGTTCGTCGAGTAGTACACGCCGGTTTCCGTGCCCGCGAACAGCAGCCCTCTCCGTTTCGGATCCTCGCGAACGGTCCGGACGAAGCTGCGCTCCGGGATGCCCGATGCCAAGGCCTGCCACGACCTCCCGTAGTCGGTGGTCTTGAACATGTACGGACGGTAGTCGTCCAGCTGGTACCGGTTCGCCGCGACGTACGCCGTTCCTGCATCGTGCGGCGATGCTTCGATGATGTTCACGCGGGTGAACGGCTGTAAGGCCGGCGGCGTCACGTTCTGCCAGTCGCGTCCGCCATTCCGCGACACGTACACGAGACCATCATCCGATCCGGTCCAAATCACACCTTTCGCGAGGCGCGATTCGGCAATGGTGAAAATCGTCGAGTAGTACTCTTCGAGACGTCCACCATTCTGTTTGGCCTGGTCGTTGCGCGTGAGGTCCGGGCTGATCGCCTCCCAACTCCGTCCGCCGTTGGTGGTTCGAAACACCACTTGCGCGCCGGCGTACACCGTGTTGCCGTCATGCGGCGAGACGACGATCGGAAAGGTCCATTGAAAGCGGTACTTGACACGGGCGGCGGTGCGGCCGCCGTTGTAATCGGGCCAGATGGTTACGTTCCGGCTTTCGCCGGTCCGCTCATCGTAGCGCGTGAGCAGGCCGAAATAGCTGCCGCCGAAGACGACCGGCGGATTCGCAGGCGTTGGCGCGAGGTATCCGCTTTCGCCGCCCCCGACCGGATGCCAGTCGCTGCCGGTGATGCCCGGCCCGCTGGTCCGGCTCGCAATCGACACGGTGGTGTTGTCCTGCTGCGATCCGTAGATGCGATAGGGGACGCTGTTGTCGGTGATCACCGCATAGAACTGCGCGGTCGGCTGATTGTCGAGCGAGCTCCACGCGCGTCCGCCATTGAAGGTCACGGCCGCGCCGCCGTCGCTGCCGTTCACCATCCGGAGCGGATCCTTCGGATCGATCCACAAGTCGTGATAATCGCCGTGCGGCGTCTGCACCTCGGTGTACGTCTTGCCGCCGTCGATGGACTTGTAGAAGTACTTCGCACAGAACGTGTAGACGGTGTTCGCGTCCGCCGGGTCGGCGTAGATATGCCCGTAGTAGTACTGCCGCGCCGTCATGTTGAACCCGTCGTTCAGCAACTGCCACGTCTTGCCGCCATCGTCCGATCGGTAGATGCCGCCGTTCATGTCGGCTTCCACCGTGGCCCAGACGCGCTGCGGATTCACCGGCGACACCGTCACCCCAATCTTCCCGAGGTTCGACGCCGGCAGGCCGGCAGTGAGCCTGGTCCAGGTGTCGCCGCCGTCCGTGGACTTGTACAGCCCGGCGCCGGGACCGGTGCTCGTGATGTTCCACGGGGTGCGAAGCACCTGCCACGTCGACGCATACAGCACCCGGTTGTTGGACGGATCCATCGCGATGTCGGCGGCGCCCGTCTTGTCGTCGACGAACAACACCTTCTGCCAGCTTCTGCCGCCGTCCCCGGTCCGGAACACGCCGCGCTCGGCGTTGGGGCCATATGGATGCCCGATCGCCGCGACGTACACGACCTCCGGATTTGTCGGGCTGATCCGAATTCGTCCGATCTGACTGCTGTCGGCGAGGCCGATGTGCGTCCAGGTGGCGCCCGCGTCGGTGGATTTGTACATCCCGTCGCCGGACGAGAGATTTCCGCGGAGACACGCTTCGCCCGTTCCCACATAGACGACGTTCGGATTCGACTCGGCGACCGCTATCGCGCCCACGGATCCCGTGCGGAAGAAACCATCGGACACGTTGTTCCACGTCACGCCGGCGTCCTCGGTTTTCCAGACGCCGCCGCCGGTCGCGCCCATGTAGTAGACGAACGGCCGCGTGGCGACACCTGCAACCGCGGTGACGCGTCCGCCACGGTACGGGCCGATGCTGCGCCAATGGAGCGCTTCCGCGAGAGCCGGTTGCTGTTGACTCTGAATCGGCTGGATGCTGGCGATGCCGGCGCACACAATCATGAGGAGGCGATGCGGTGTCATAAGCTTTGCGCCCTGGCGGCGTTTTGCGTTCAAGGATTCAACGCGTTCCTACGGAGCGCCTCGCGTTCGCGCAGCTCCACGCGCCGGACCTTTCCAGTCTCCGTGCGCGGGAGCGCCGGCACGAACTCCACCTTGCGTGGGTACTTGTACGGCGCGAGCTCGCGCTTCACATGTTCCTGGAGCGCGGTGACGAGCGCGGCCGAGGGCGCGAAGCCCTCCTTCAACACCACGAACGCCTTCGGGATCGATCCCCGCAGCGAATCTGGAGACGCGACAACGGCAACGTCGAGAACCGCATCGTGTTCGAGCATGACATTTTCCACTTCGGGTCCGGCAATGTTGTAGCCGCCGCAGATGATGAGGTCGTCGTTCCTGCACTGATACCAGAAATATCCATCGCCATCGCGCCGGTACACGTCGCCCGTGATGTTCCAGCCGTTTCGCACGTACTCGCGCTGGCGATCCGGCTTGCGCCAGTAGCGGCAGCCGGTCGGCCCGCGCACCGCCAGCAGGCCCTGCGTGCCTGGCGCGACGTCTTCGAGGTTTTCGTCGACCACCCGTGCCTCGTACCCGGGCACCGGGGTGCCCGTCGATCCGGGCCGGACAGTCCCCTGGCGGGCCGAGATGAAGATGTGAAACATCTCGGTGGATCCGATGCCGTCGAGGATGTCGATGCCCGTCCGCCGGCGCCATTCCTGGTAAACCGCCGCCGGAAGCGGCTCGCCGGCGCTGACGCACACACGCAATGAGCGCAGATCATGGACCCGTTCGAAACCGGGATGCTGCAGCAGCAGACGATATGTCGTTGCGGCACAGAACAGGATGGTCATGCGATCGGCGGCGATCCGTGTAAGGAGCGTGTCGGGCGAGAAGCGTTCGATGAGCGATGTGCACGCGCCCACCCGAAGTGGAAAAACGAGCAGGCCGCCCAGACCGAATGTGAAGGCGAGCGTCGGGTGACCTCCACACACGTCGTCGGGGGTCGTCCCGAGAACGTGGCGTGCATAGCCGTCGGCCGACGCGAGAACATCGGCCGGAGTGTGCGTTGCGCCTTTCGGTGCTCCGGTGCTGCCGGACGTATACGCAATCAGCGCAACATCGCCGCTGGCGACCGGCGCGGGGTCCAGCCGGTCCGGTGCGTCCGCGATCAGACTCTCGAGCCTGCGGTCTGACGAAGGGGGCAGCGTCGCCGCGGCGATGGTGGCAGTCGTCCGGCCGGCGGCCACGACCACGACGTCGTGGTCCACGGCGGCGCGCGCGCGTGCCAGTTCGTCCATCAAATCGTGCTGGCAGATCGCCAGGCGCGCTTCCGAGTCGTTGATGATGTAGGCGAGCTCGCGCGCGCGAAGCATCGGCATGGTGGGGACGCCGATGGCTCCAATCTTCTGCACCGCCAGCCACGTCGCCACGAACAGCGGACTATTCAGAAAACGCATGAGCACCCGGTCTCCGGGCTCCACGCCAAGGCGGCGCAGGGCATGGCCGATCCGGTTCGTCATGACTTGAAGATCGCCGTACGTCATGCGGCCGTCGTTGCCGATGATCGCCGTGCGCTTGGACGCGCCATGCTCGACGTGAGTATCGAGCAGCGCCGTCGCCAGGTTCAGCATCGGCGGATAGCGGAGCTCTGGCGTGTCCCGCACGATCGTGGGCCACAGTTCGCGGGGCGGCAGGTGATGTTCGTATGAGCGGCGCGTCATCTGCTAAGAGCTGACTTTCATAAATACGGTGGCATTCGGCCGGCGATGCATCCCGCCTCGCGGCGTTGCTCGTCGGTCAAATACTCCCGGTATTCTCCCTCCTCGCGCCTTGCGACGCGGGCGGGGCCCCCAACGCGGCAGCCGCGTTGGGGACCCCGGGCGCCTCGCCGCCCTCGGTGCGTCACCGTATTTATGAAAGGCAGCACTAAGATCAGACGTTGGCAACGCGTGGCCTGCGCGTAATCGTCATAGAATATCGCCTGGCCACGACGAACAACGCAGAACTCGCGGAACCTGCGAAGAAAACCGGTTGTGTTCTGCGAGTTCTGCGGTTTCTGCGTTGAATGTCGTACCGTCTGGCGGCGTCATTAGGTTACTTCCAAACGAAAGCGAGACCAGCTGACTCCCACGCGCGCTGAAGCCGCGGCGCTGCCGGCGTCCACCGCCACCGACGAAGGGCTGCAGCGGCTCCTGAACCCTCGCCAGCTCACGATGATTGCCATGGGGAGCGCCATCGGCGTCGGTTTGTTCCTCGGCAGCACCGTGACGATCGGCCTCGCGGGTCCCGGCGTCATCATCACCTACGTCGCCGGCGCTGTCATTGCGCTGATCATGGGATATGCACTGGCCGAAATGGCGGTCGTCCACCCGCTCGCCGGATCGTTCGGGGTCTACGCGGAGCAGTACCTGTCGCCCTGGTTCGGCTTTGTCGTGCGCGCCACCTATGCGTTCGTTCAGATTCTGGCGATTGGCGCCGAGGTGACGGCGGTCGGGATTTATTTCGTGTTCTGGTTCCCGCGCGTGCCGCAGTGGGTGTGGGTCGCCACGCTTTCGCTCGGACTCGTCGTCATCAACACGGCGAAAGTCAGCCGCTTCGGTGAATTCGAGTACTGGTTTGCGCTGATCAAGATTGTGGCGATTCTCGCATTCATCTCGGTCGGCATGGGGCTGATCCTCGGCCTCGGCCCCGCATCCGCCGTCGGGTTCTCGAACCTGTTCAACGGACCGGGCGGCTTTCTGCCGCATGGATGGCGCGGCGTGTGGCTCGCGCTGACGCTGGTGATCACCAGCTACATGGGCGTCGAGGTCATCGCTGTCACCGCGGGCGAAGCGGCGCAGCCCGAGTCGTCCATTCCGCGCGCGATGAAACGGATGGTTCTTCGGCTGATCATCTTCTATGTGCTCGCGATCGGCGTGATGTTGATGATGACGCCGTGGCATGAGATCGGCCAGAGTGGCCGCGGCATCACGGGCAGTCCGTTCGTCCGGGTGTTCGACTCCGCGGGCATCCCGTACGCCGCCGGCATCATGAATCTCGTTGTCATCTCCGCGGCGCTGTCGAGCGCCAATTCGAATCTATACCTGACGACGCGCATGCTGTTTTCATTGTCGCGATCGGGGTTTGCGCCAGCCGTACTCGCCGCGGTCAATCACGCAGGCGTGCCGCGGCGCGCCGTGGTGGTCGCGAGCGGCGGGATGGCGGGGGCGATCCTCCTGGCCGTCTACGCGCCAGGGCAGGCCTTCCTGGCGTTGTACGGCACAGCGGTTGCCGGCATGCTGTTCATCTGGATCGTCATCCTGTTCACCTATCTCGGGTTTCGATCGGCGCTGTCGCCCCGGCAGGTGGCGGCGCTCCCGATCAGGATGCCGGCGCACCGCGCGGCGGCTGTCTTCGGCATCGTGTCGCTGCTGGCCATCACGGCGACGACGTTTTTTGTCGAGGGCCTGGAGTTCACCGTGCCGTCGTTTCTGCCGTTTCTCGTGCTGATGTCCATCGTGTATTGGCGCGTGAAGAAAACTTAGTGGTTAACTATGAAATGAGCCACTTAGGTCCAATGATGTTCACACCTTCAACGTCCAGGCTCTCGCCGTCTCAGTTTCGATCCCGATTTCCGATCGTCAACCGGCGGATTTATGTCAACAGCTGCTCGCAGGGCGCGCTGTCGACCGACGTCGAAGCGGCGATGCATGAATATGCTGAAAGCTGGCACGACGCCGGCTCGCCGTGGGACATGTGGGTGGACAAGGTGGAGCAGTTGCGCACGCGGTTTGCCGCTTCGATCGGCGCGGATCGCGAGGAGATCGCGGTCATGCCCAGCGCGTCGGCCGGCATCAACGCGATTGCCAGCGCACTGAGCTTCGGCAATCGGTCT
>QHWF01000400.1 GCA_003222455.1 Acidobacteriota bacterium | reverse complement strand
CGATCGACGAGGGACACCCGCGCGCCGGCGCGAGCGAGCACCAGCGCTGCAATGGCCCCGGCCGGGCCGGCGCCGACAATCAGACAATCAAGCATCTGGAGGAATAGTCGGGCTATCGGCTCTCGGCTCTGGGCTCTCGGCCCGGCCCAAAGCCTATAGCCCAGAGTCCAAAGCCTGGCAGGTCGCTGAAAAAGCGCCGACCTGAACTGAAAACTGAAAACCTAAAAGTAAAAAGTCGAAATGCAGGCCTAGTTTTGAGTTTTCAGTTTTAACTTTTCACTTCAGGCTGCGCTTTTCAGCAGCCTGCTAGATTCTTCCCAGCACGATCGCGCTGTTCTTCGATCCAAACCCGAGGCAGTTGCAGAGCGCCGCCTCCACTGCCCCGCGCCGGCCCTCGTTCGGGATGAAATCCAGGTCGCACGCCGGATCGGCGTCGCGCAGGTTGATCGTCGGCGGCAGAAACTCCCGCGACAGCGCGAGGGCAGCGGTCACCACACCGGCCGCGCCGCTTGCGCCCTGAGGATGTCCGATCATCGACTTCACCGACGATCCTGCGAGCCGATCGGCGTAATCGCCAAACACCTGCCGCACGCACCGTGACTCGACGGCGTCGTTCAGCACGGTCGACGTCCCGTGATAGTTGACGTAGCCGATGGCTTCGCGTGCGCGCCCCGCGCGGTCGAGCGCGAGCGCCATGGCACGGACGATTTCTTCGCCGTCGGGCGCCATCCGCACGCGATGATACGCGTCGCACGTCGACGCATATCCGTCGATCGAGGCGTAGGCTCTGGCGCCGCGCGCCCGTGCACGGTCCTCGCGCTCGAGGACGATCATCCAGGCGCCTTCGCCGAGCACGAACCCGTCGCGGCCCTTGTCGAACGGCCGCGAGGCCTCCGCCGGCCGCTCGTTGTACGCCATGGAGACGGCCCGCATCCGTGAGAACCCGAAAATCATCCCGGGGGTCACGCACGCGTCGGTGCCGCCCGACACGATGGCGTCCACCTCGCCGGCCCGCAGCAGCGCGGCCGAATAGCCGATGGCGTCGGTGGAGCTGGTGCAGCCGCACGAGAGGACATGGCTGATCCCGTGCAGCCGCAGCGAGATCGAGATCTCACTCGACACCATCCCCACAATCGACACCGGGATCGCGTACGGCGTGACCTTTTTTCCGCGCTCCACGAAGAAGTCGTAGTACTGGCGCTCGCCGACGTCGATGCCGCCGCCGCCGCTGCCGATCACCACACCCGCGTTCGGTTCGCCGACGCGGAGGCCGGCGTCGGCCCAGGCCTCACGCGCGGCAATCACGCCGATGAGTGCGGCGCGCGAGTAGCGTTTCGGATCGGCGCGATATTCCGGATCCCAGATGTCGTCGCCGTCGAGCGCCGGCACGTCGTCGATCGTCACGGGCGTGACCGGCGCGGCCACACGGCAGGCGAACTCCGACGCATCGAAGTGGGTAATCGCCCGCGTGCCGCTGCAGCCATGGCTCACGTGTTCCCAGAACCGTTCGCGGCCGCTGCCAAACGGCGACACGACGCCGATGCCACTGATCACGATGCGCGGGACGGCCGAGTGACGCATGACGCGCACCTATAATGTACCGGATTGACGCGAATGGTCGAACGCGTGCTGGTGTGGACTGGCGGCGGCCTGTTCGTCGCCTCGCTCGCCGTCTGCGCATCGTCGTACCTGGTCGGATTCGGTCGCCGGCGTCCGTGGCACGGGTGGCAGCCGCTGGTGGCGGACGTCGTGCTCTTCACCGTGTTCGCTGCGCACCATAGCGTGTTCGCACGGGATCGCAGCAAGCAAACCATCGCGGCGATGATTCCTCCACGGCTGCTGCGCTCCTGTTACGTGTGGATTGCGAGCACGCTGCTGGTCCTGATGTGTCTGCTGTGGCAACCGGTCGGCGGTGCGCTCTATGACGTTCACGGCGCGCAGGCCGTTGCGCAGGCCGGTGTCCAGCTGGCCGGCGTCTGGCTGATCGCGCGATCGGTCGCGAAAATCGACGCGCTCGACCTCGCCGGCATCCGACCTGCGGCGAATGTTGCCGGCCTGCAGGTGGGCGGCCCGTACCAGCTGGTGCGCCACCCGTTGTATCTCGGATGGATCCTGTCGGTGTTCGGGACGCCGCGAATGACCGGCGACCGTCTTCTGTTCGCGGTGATCACGAGCAGTTATCTCGTCATCGCCATTCCGTGGGAAGAGCGGTCGCTTGCGCGGAGCTTCGGCGACGCCTATACGCGATACAAACTCACCGTGCGGTGGCGGCTGATCCCGTTCATCTATTGAAGCGGGAGTCCGACGCATCGTCGCTTTGCGCGGCGCGGGCGTCGGGCGCATTGTCACCCTTCTGGATGAACACCATCGAGTGCTGCGACGGGATATCGAATTTCTTCCCGCACGCCTTGCAGGTCACCGCGTCGTCAACGCGGATCATGTAGTCGCGCAGCTTCGCAAACAGCGCGCGGTCGCGCTCGTTGGCGCCCGGCGGAATGCGATCCTTCCGGGTCCGAACCACCCAGCGCATCTGGTAGTCGTTCGTCCGCCGGCAACGCGGACACGTCAGCTTGTCGGTCCGCGTTTCGTTCTTGTCGATGTTGAAGAAGTCTCGCTCGTCCACGAGCCCGATCATATCAGGCCGGGGGGGTCGGGGAGGCTGGGTGGGTCGGGGAGGTGGGGTGGGTCAGGTGGGTCGGGGAGGTCAGGTGGGTCGGGTGGGTCGGGTGGATCAGAGATGCAAGTTACCTGGCCTCTCCGACCTCACCACCTACCCGACCTCCCCCGACTTCCCCGACCTCCCTGACCTACCAGACTTCCCCGACTTCCCCGACCTCCCCGACCTCCCCGACCTCCCCGACCTGTTTGACCGGGTGTTCGTCGCGTGCCATGCTGCACTGCTTCTGGTCGCTGTCGGTTCCTCTTCGGCTAGCGATCTGGTCCGTTTGCTGGCCTGGGCCTCCCTCTTAGCTGGGCCGCGGAAGCGAAATACTGCATCAGGATCAGGGGCCAGATGCTGTCGATTGATTGACGTATGGCGACGGAAGCCTCACGCACGTATCCGAGCGAACTTCCCGTGCTCGCGCTTCGTCAGACGGTCGTTTTTCCGCTGACGCTGCAACCCCTCGCCATCAACCGGCCGATGTCCGTCGATACGGTGAACCGCGCGTTGACCGGCGACCGGCTCGTCTTTCTGACGCTCCAGAGCAACGACAGCGACGATCCGGAACCCGCCGATCTGCGCGCCGTCGGTACGATCGGCGCAATCCGTCAGATGGCCAAGATGCCGGCGGGCGGCATTCACATCCTCGTCGAAGGCCTCACGCGCGCGAAGTCGGATGTCGTGACGAAATCGGGCACGGCGCTGCGGGGGGTTGTCTCACCGTTGCCCGATGCGACCGCGCGCACGCTGGAAATCGACGCGTACGTGCGCCGGCTGCAGGAGCTGATCGATCGCGCCCTGTCGTTGTCCACCGGGCTCTCGCAGGAGCTGCGCGGCCTCGTCGCGGGCATCGACGATCCGTTGCGGCTCACGTACCTGCTCTCGAGCCTGCTCGACATGAAAGCCGACGAGAAGCAGCAGATCCTCGAGCAGAACGATCTGACGGCCAAGCTTCAGGCCGTCGCCACGGCGCTGAACCGGGAGATCGCGCTGCTCGAGATGAAGACGAAGATCGAGTCCGCGGCACAGCAGGAGATGACCGACGCGCAGCGTCAGTACTACCTGCGACAGCAGCTCAAGGCCATCCAGGACGAGCTCGGCGAAGGCGAAAAGACCGAGATCCAGGAGTTGCGCGCGCGTCTGACAGCCGCGAAGCTCCCGGAGGAAGTGATGAAGGTCGCGGACCGGGAAGCGGATCGGCTCGAGCGGATGACGCCGGCGTCCCCCGAGTACCAGATGATTCGCACCTACATCGACTGGGTGCTCGACGTCCCCTGGTCTAGGACGACCGACGATCGGCTGGACCCGCCGGCCGCGCGGCGCGTCCTCGACGAGGATCATTTCGATCTCGACAAGGTGAAGGAACGCATTATCGAGTATCTGGCGGTCCAGAAGCTCAAACGCCGTCAGGCGGGCGCGACGCAAATCAAGGGGCCCATCCTCTGTTTCGTCGGGCCGCCAGGCGTCGGCAAGACATCGCTGGGCCAGTCGATCGCGCGATCGATGAACCGCAAGTTCGTGCGTATCTCCCTGGGCGGCCTGCGCGACGAAGCGGAGATCCGCGGCCACCGGCGCACGTATATCGGCGCGATCCCCGGGCGCATCGTCCAGGCGCTGAGGCAGGCCGGTGCGATGAACCCGGTGTTCATGCTCGATGAGATCGACAAAGTGAGCGCGGGCTTCCAGGGCGATCCGGCAGCGGCGCTGCTCGAGGTGCTCGATCCGGGCCAGAACCACGCGTTCCGCGACCACTACCTCGAAATCAACGTCGATCTGTCGCGCGTCCTCTTCATCGCCACCGCCAATCAGCTCGGCACGATCCATCCGGCACTCCTCGACCGCATGGAAATCCTGTCGCTGCCGGGTTACAGCGAAGAAGAAAAGCTGAACATCGCGCGGCGGTATCTCGTGCCGCGGCAGCTCGAAGAGCACGGCCTCACGGCGGACATGATCGTGCTCGAGGACTCCACGATTCGGCGCATCATCAGCGGGTACACGCGGGAGGCTGGTGTCCGCAGCCTCGAGCGGCAGATTGGCGCAGTCGCGAGGAAGATCGCCGCGCGCGTGGCCACGGCAATCAGCGAGGATCCGGCAGAAGCCGCAGGCGCCGAACGTCCGGTCGAAGCCGCACCCGCCGCGAATCCAACGCACTCCGTGGTCACCGCGGGGAGCCTGCCCGACTATCTCGGGCCGCCCCGCTTCCATCGCGAGGTGCCATTCCGCGTCTCGCGGCCCGGCGTGGCAACCGGCGTCGCCTGGACGGAAACCGGCGGCGACGTGCTGTTCGTGGAGGCGCGGCTCCTGCCGTCCGGCCACAACAACCTGATTCTGACCGGACAACTCGGCAGCGTGATGCAGGAATCGGCGCGCGCGGCGGTGAGTCACATCCGCGCACAGGCGGCGGAACTCGGTTTCTCGCCGGAGTTCCTGGACAAATACGATCTGCACATCCACGTCCCGGCCGGGGCGATTCCGAAGGACGGACCATCCGCGGGCGTGACGATGGCGACGGCCATCGTATCGGCGGTGCGCAATCAGCGGGTGCGCGAGGACGTCGCCATGACCGGCGAAATCACCTTGAGCGGCCTGGTGCTGCCGGTCGGCGGCATCCGCGAGAAGGCGCTCGCCGCGCGGCGTTACGGCATCAAGGAGTTCATCCTGCCGGCGCGCAACGAACCCGATCTCGCTGAGCTCCCGCGCGAAGTCAGGGACGACATCAAGTTCGTTCCGGTCGAGACGCTCGAAGACGCACTGAAAGTCGCGCTGCCCTCATGAAATTTCAGATTGCAGATTTCAGATTTCAGATTTATTGCAGATTGCGGATCAGCCAACTCGTTCACCGCTCAATCTTCAATAAATCTGAAGTCTGCAAATCCGCTCCAATCTGAAATCTGAAATCTGAAATCTGCAATTTCATGATCACGATCGTCTTCTACACCTCCGGCCATGGTCTCGGCCACGCGTCGCGCGACATCGAAGTGATCCAGGCGCTCCTCGCGCTCCGGCCGGATGCGCGCGTCGTCGTTCGAACCGGGGCCCAACCATGGCTCTTTGCGCTGAACGTGCCCCACGTCGAGCTTCAACCGTGTGAAGTGGACACCGGGGTGGTGCAGATCGACAGCCTGCGGCTCGACGAAGAGCAGACAACACGCGAGGCGCTCCGCTTCTACTCGGATCTCGATCGGCGCGTCGAGGAAGAACGCCGGACGCTCGGGGACCTCGGCGCCGACCTGGTGGTCGGCGACATCCCGCCACTGGCATTCGCCGCGGCCGATTGCGCCGGCGTTCCGTCCGTGGCACTCGGCAACTTCACGTGGGACTGGATCTACGGCGCCTATCCGGCGTTCACCCGCTCGGCGCCCGACGTCATTGCAACGATTCGCCGGGCCTACTCGCACGCGACACTGGCGCTGCGGCTCCCGCTCCACGGCGGATTCGGGCCCATGGTGGACGTCGTGCGTGACGTGCCGTTCATCGCGCGCCGATCGTGCCGGGATCGCCACGAAATCCGTCGCGCGCTCGGCTGCCCGCCCGACAAACCCGTCGTGCTCCTGTCGTTCGGCGCCTACGGCGTCGATTTTCCGATTGAAGCCGTGTCCCGATCGACCAGCGTGACGGTGATCTCGGCCGTCCGCGAGCCGCCGCCTGGATTTCGGTATCCGGACCTCGTGGCCGCCAGTGACGTGGTGATCAGCAAGCCGGGATACGGCATCATCTCCGAGTGCGTCGCGAACGGCGCAGCTCTCCTCTATACGTCGAGGGGCCACTTCGTTGAATACGACCTCCTGGTGGCCGAGATGCCGCGTTTCTTGCGGTGCCGCTACATTTCGCAGGAGGATCTGCGCGCTGGCCGCTGGGCCGAAGCCATCGACGCCTTGCTCGCACAGCCGGCGCCGCCGGAACGGCCACCGGTTGATGGCGCGAGCGTCGTAGCCAACCATATTGCGAATCGGATAATCGGATAATCTGGTAATCGGATCCCGCTACGTCGGAGCTGGCAGGTCGCTGAAAAGGCGCCGACCTGAAGTTAAAACTGAAAAGCTAAAACAGAAAAGTGCGATTTTCCGCCTGCTTTTGACTTTTCTGTTTTAACTTTTCACTTCAGGCTGCGTTTTTCAGCAGCCTGCTAGTCGTATCCGACTAACTGACGCCGCCGTGGAACGCAAAGGCCGCGAAGGCCGCAAAGAAATCCTGTCTTCCTTTGCGTCCTTTGCGACCTCTGCGTTCGATCGTGATGTTCTCTAGCTGATTTGGGGCTCTCATGCTTTCTCGACGTTCATTGCTCTCGCTCGCCGGCGCCGCCGCCGGACTGTCCGTGACGCGGGTGTCGGCCCAACGCGGTCGCGGCGGTGCTGAAGCCGGTCCTGTCCCCGCCAGTATCGCCGCGCTGACCTCGATGCGCGATCGGGCGAAGCCGATCACGAACGAGGAACGCGCCGCGCGCATCGAGAAGGCGCGACGGCTCATGGCCGATCACAAACTGGACGCGATCGTGGTCGCGGGCGGCACGTCACTGCTGTACTTCACCGGCATGCGGTGGGGCAACAGCGAGCGGCTCTTCGCGGTGGTCATTCCGAGAACCGGCGCGCCGTACCTGGTGTGCCCGGCGTTCGAGGAAGACCGGGCGCGCGAGCAGCTGGCACTCGGTCCGATGCTGCACACCGACGTGGCGACGTGGCAGGAAGA
>QHWF01000399.1 GCA_003222455.1 Acidobacteriota bacterium | reverse complement strand
CAGGGCGGCATACCGCTGGAGTTCCGGAAGCGTTAGACACGACCCCTCCACGGCGTTGGGCTCACGGCCGCTCACGGCTTTCGGCTCTCGCCCGCTGGTCCGGCTAGAGGCTAAAGCCGGACACTACCGGAACACCGCGTCAAATCATCGGTACCGAAGGATCGTCCACGGTCGAAATCGGCTATGGTAACCGCGGGAGGATTGACATGGCGCGGTTCTTCCTGGCGTGCTGTGGCGCGGCCGCGGCGATCCTCTGTGCTGCACACGCTGCCGCGCAAACCAACAAGGGGGCGATCGACGGCACGGTGACCGATACGAGCGGCGCCGTGATCCCCGGCGCGACCGTCACCGTCGTCAACCTCGGCACCGGCGAGACCTTCCGCACCGTGACGTCGGATCGAGGGACCTTCTCATTTCCGATCCTCGATCCGGTCGAGTATCGGATCACGGTGGAACTCCAGGGCTTCAAGCCGGCCGAAGTCAACCGGATCAAGGTGGATACGGCGACGCCGGTGACGGCCAACGTGAAGCTCGAGGTCGGACAGCTCTCCGACGAAGTGACCGTGACCGCGACACGGCCGCTGGTGAACACATCCTCCGGCACGCCCGGTCAGACGATCACCGAGCGGCAGATCGTCGAGACGCCGCTGAACAACCGCAGCGTGCTCGATCTGGCGCTGACCGTGGCCAACGTCAGCGGCGCCGCCGGCACGGAAGACCCGGACCTCGGGTCGGAGATCCCCACGCCGGGCATGAATCTGTTCGTCAACGGCGGGCGCGCCGGCAGCACGTCGATCCTGGCCGACGGCGCGAGAAACACCGGCGTCGGGCTCGGACGGGCCGTCGTCACCTTCTCGCCGGACACGGTGCAGGAGTTCACCGTGCAGACGTCCAATTTCTCGGCGGAGTTCGGACAGACCGGCGGCGGCGTGATCAACATGACCACCAAGTCCGGCACGAACGAGTTCCGATCGCTCGCCTCCTGGTATCACCGGAACCCGGCGCTCAACGCGGCGCCCTTCACGACGGCCACGGTCAACCGGCCGCAGTCCAATCGCCGGCAGCACCAGGGCGCGCTCACCGCCGGCGGGCCGGTCGTCTTGCCGAAGCAGGCGCTGGGCGGGTACGACGGCCACAACCGGACATTCTTTTACGTCGCCTACGAGCCCCGGTATTACTACGACGCCAGCAACCCGCAGAACGCGCTGCTGCCGACCGAGGCGATGCGCCGCGGCGACTTCAGCAACCTGGTGTCGGTGCCTGGCGGCTACACGACGCGAGACGTGGCCGAGCGCTTCGGCCTGCAGTGGCAGCCGGCCACGGTCTACAACCAGTTCGTAGTGGTCGGCAACCAGTTCCGCCGCCTCCCGCTGGCCGCCGGGCAGACGTATCCGGCGTTCCCCGGCAACCAGATTCCCGCCACCATGCTCGACCCGCTCGCGCAGAGTCTGCTCAAGTACCTGCCGATGCCGGGCGGCTACTTCCTCGACACGGACGGCAGTCTGCGGAACTACACCACGTCCACCTTCATCGAGAACATGGAGCAGCGGCTGACGCTCAGGCTCGATCACCACCTCAGCACTCGCAACCGTCTGAGCGGACGATACACGCAGGTGCCGATTCGCGGCGATCGCGGGCGAGGCGATTTTCAGATAGGCCGCGACGAGATCAACACCGGCGGCACCGACTACAGCTGGTCGCGCCAGGTCCTGCTGACCGACACGCACACCTTCTCGTTCAACGTCCTCAACGATCTGCGTCTCAACTACACGTTCGGCCGATTCACGCGCAACTTCCCACCGGGCTTCGACGCGTCGACGGGCCGCAATTTCTCGACGGAGATCGGCTTGCCCAGCCTGACGGCGGGCGGACTTCCGGAGTTCATCACGGGCGGGGGCAGCATCGGCTGGAGTCAGTCGCAGCAGAGCGAAAACGCCGAGCACACCTACAACATCGCCAACACCACGTCGTGGGTGCGCCGGAACCAGACGTGGAAGTTCGGTTTCGACCTCCTGCAGCAGCGACTGAAGACCATTCCGATGTTCGGCGCCTCGGGCGGCCGGTACGAGTTCAACCGCAACCGCACGCTGACCAGCATGGACGGCACGAACACGATCGGCGCGGGCGGGACGGAGTTCGCGCAGTTCCTCCTCGGCGTCTACAACCAGACGACGCTGCGAGACTCGCTCATTCCCTATTACTACGAGTGGAACTCGGCGGCGGCGTTCGTCCAGAACGACTGGAGGGTGCGCCCAGAGCTCACGTTCAACCTCGGGCTGCGATACTCGCTCCAGTTACCGCGCACCGAGAAAGACGACCGTCAGGGCGCGTTCCGGCCGGAGCTGGCGAAGGAATACCCGCTTCCGCAGCCGGTGACGCTGCCCGACGGCCGCGTGATCACCTCGGCGCTCGTGCCGCCCTTCGCCTACTCGGGACTCGGCGGGCGGTCGCGCTACATCACGCCGATCGACTGGAAGGGGTGGGAGCCGCGCTTCGGATTCGCCTGGGTGCCCGCGGCCCAATGGAACGGCGCGGAACGCATCGTCGTCCGGGGCGGCTACGGCGTGTCCCATGCCTCGCTCACCGGTCAGGGCCGTAATCCCTCGCCCGACTTCGCGAGCGGAACCACGACGTATACCTTCGACACGCGGGTCGCCGATCCCAACTTCGTGGCGCGGATCTGCTGCAACGGGCCGCAGTGGATTCCGAAATCGCCGGAGCAGGTGCTCAACATCCCGCCGGACGGGTTGCTCTATCTCGACGGCATCAACGTGGCGGCGAACGCCGTATCGCCGAACGCGCGCGTGCCGTACGTGCACAGCTGGAGCACGTCGGTCGCCTACCAGCTGCCGTGGCGCATGGCGGTGGAAGTTTCGTACCTCGGGAGCAAGGGCAGTCATCTCTTTCTGCCGCCGATCAGTCTGAACCCGGTGCCGTTCGAACTGAGCGAGGCCTATCTCGGTCAAGGCCTCAACCCCCTCACGGACGTGACCGATCCGCTCGGGCGGCGGGACGCGAACGGCAACGTGATCGCGTTCTCGCAGGGCTACCTCGGCGCCAAGTATCTGGGCTTCGAGAACCTCAACGTGATGCTCGATGCCTCGGGCCACAGCCTGCGCCACGCCGGCGCGGTCAGCCTGCGGCGTCAGTCTTCGACCGTCGCGTTCACGGTGAACTACACCTACGGCAAAGGCATGGACGACGCGTCCGACAGCGGCGGCGTGAGGTTCACCGATTTCAATCCGGTCCGGACGAACGGCCACGTCTCGCTCGGCGCGCCGCTGCCAGACGACTGGTCGGTGTCGACGTTCGACGTCACGCACAACCTCGCCACGACGTTCTTGTGGGATCTGCCGTTCGGCCATGAACGCCGGTTCCTGGCCAGCCGCTCGCGCACGGTGCAGGGCCTCGTGGGCGGATGGAGCGTCAGCGGCAACGGGCGCATCCAGACCGGAACGCCGCTGGTCATCGTGTTGCGCGACGACAACCGCCTCGGCGTGGAGGGCAACGTCCGCGCGATCCGTCCGGATCTCGTGCCCGGCGTTCCGCTTCTCAACCCGCTGTGGAGCCGCAGCTGTCCCGTCGGTCAGAATTGCGAGCCGTACTTCAATCCAGCCGCGTTCATGCGGCCGGCGAAAGGCACGCTCGGGAACGCGCCCCGGACCATCGACGCGGCTCGATGGCCGACGCAGCACTTCTTCGACCTGTCAGTGCAGAAGAATTTCGCCCTCGGCAAGGACGCCAGGCGCCGGCTCCAGGTGCGAGTGGATGCCATCAACGTCCTGAACCACCCGGTGTTCAAGTTCGGCAGAGACGCCGACAACGGCGAGATCTTCGCGCTGCCGAACGAGGCCCTGATCAGCACCGCCGACTTCAACGCCTGGGCGGATTTCAACGGGAAGCCGCGGGCGGGCACTCCGGAGGGGGATGCGTTGCGGGCGCTGGTCGATCAGATCGTGCTGGCGGGGCGCATGCCGGGCACGACGGTCCTGCAGCCGGCGTTCTTCAGGATTCCCGTTCCGCAGGGATTTCACTCCGCGAACGCGAATCAATTCGACATCACGACGCCCGAGGGGTTCAAGATCTACCGGCTGCGGCAGGCGTACACGCCCGATCGCTGGGGATTCCTCGGAGCGCGATCGCCGTACACGCCGAGGTTCATCC
>QHWF01000398.1 GCA_003222455.1 Acidobacteriota bacterium | reverse complement strand
GTCTTCGAGATTTCCGATTTCGGCGTCATCATCGCGAGTTTTTCGGCCGGAGTCGTGAACGTGACCCTGGGCGGTTACGGCGTGACGTTGTATGGCGTGGGCGGCTATGGGACATAGGAGGAGCAGGAGGCGAGTCGGCGAATTACGAATTACGAATTACCTTCAAATCAGAAGTCGGAAGTGAGAAGTCAGAAATCAGAACGATGACGGTCGCAACGATGCCTTCTATGTCATTCTGAGCGAAGCGAAGAATCTCAGCAGTTGGAGCTTTTCTCAGAGAAATGCCGAGATGCTTCGCTTCGCTCAGCATGACAATTCTGATTTCCACTTGAATCACGAATCATGGATCACCGGTACTCTGTAATTTGTAATTAATTCGTAATTCGTAACTCGTAATTGCCCCGAGAGCAATGGCAAGCGTCAAAGACTATTATCCCGGTGATTTCTGGAGCGACGTCAAGCAGTCGCTCGAGTGGCTCCATTCGCGCCAGACTGCGCCCGTCAGGGGATGGCAGGGGTCGGCGGCGGGGGCGCCGCCGCTACAGGCGACGCAGTTTGCCGAGTGCGGCCTCGTCTCGACCCCGGACTTTTCGACCTTCGCGCAGGCCGCAATCGAGAACATCGTCATCGACCCTCCGGCGGGCGGCACGCCGGACTTGTCGGCGGGCCCCGACGGCTTTCCCATCAACTTCTCGCCGCAGGGCCTTCCCAGCGGGAACATTCTTCTCAACACGTTCCAGAACCAAGGCCCGACAGCGGTGAGCGGGCGCTGCTTCTCGCTGCTCCGGGCGCTCGGGAGTTATCGCGTGGACGTCTTCTCGCGCACCGACCAGTTCTACTACCAGGGCAGCTCGGCTCTGACGAGCGTGGGCGGGGGCGCGGCCGCGTGGGGTCCGGTGAACGCGGCTGCGGGCGCCGTGATCGCCGTTCTTTATCCCACCGGCGTCTCTCAGCCTGCGAATGGCTCGTTCTTTCCCGCCCTGCCGGCGGGCTGGCTCGCCCATTCGAACACCGGCGTGGGCAGGAAGCTCTCGAGCTATTTTGCGCGCGTCTACTCGAAGACCGACATCGAGTATCTGCAGGAGGACAACGTCCCCATCATCGTTCAGGACGCCCACCACGCGCGCTGCGGCTCAAGCGTGATTCCGGCGTCGGGCACGCTCACCGTGCACGTCGTCTACAGCGACCCGGTGGTCGGGCCGACGATGGTCTTCACGTCGCTTCAGAACCTGGCGGCCTACCAGGGCCTGGTGCGCTCCTTCCAGGTGCCGACCTCCGATCCCCTTTACGTTCCCGACCTCACGGCGACGAACGCCGCGGCGCTTGAGAACCGCAGTTTTATTTACGACGACGCGCTCGCCATCATCGTCTACTCGATGGCGGGAAATTTTGCGGCCGCCGCGAAGATCGTGAAGCAACTGAATTACTTCCTGGACCATCCCGGCTACCTCGCCTCGCGGGTGCTCGAGAATGCGGAGGACGGCTCGACGGCGCGCTGGTCGGCGAGCGGCACGGGGACGGTCTCGAACCTGAACGATCCTTCGCAGCCGCCCTACGGGACGGGCGACGTCCTGAAGTTCCACGCCGCGGCCGCCGGCGACAGCTTCACCTACGCGGGCGCGGGCTTCCCGGACTCGACCGACGCCATGCTCCAGTTCCAGCACCGCGAGGCCGCCGCGGTCGCGTTCGCGATCTCGATCGGCGTGACGACGGCGGCCGGCAAAGTGACGAGCGTCAAGGTGACCTCCGATCCTGCGGGCGCCGCAACGTTCAACAGCGGCACGAAGGTGATCACCGTGCCCACGGGGCCTGGCGCGAACACTTACCGGTTCGTGCTGCTGAATCTCGCCAGCCTGATCGCGACGGTCGCCCAAGACACGCTCAGCTCCATCACCAGCTTCAAGGTGACGCTGCACGCAGTCGGCGACCTGTATTTTGACAACCTGTCGGCGGGCACGCTGCAGCCCGCGAACTCGCTCGCCTTCTCTTACGACGTTTACAACGGCCAGATCGACCAAGCGTACATCCGCACGGGCGCTATGGCCTGGGTCGCGTACGCCTACGCGATATACATGGCCGCGTCGCTCGACTACACGCCGGCGTTGTATCTCCAGCGCCTGCTGAATTTTCTGCTCACCTTGCAATCGTCGGACGCCGACCTGCGCCACGGCCTCGTCTACGCCGGGTACGGCAAGTATCAGGACCCGGGCTACCAGTTCGTTCCGGGGCTCGAGAACTACGTTTCGACGGAGCACAACGTGGACGCCTGGTTTGCCTTCAAGCGCGCGGCGGGAATCCTGCCGGTGGCGGCCACGGCACTGCAGAAGGCGGGCGCGATCACGGGCGCCGAGGCAACATCGCTCAACGCGACCGCCGCCACCGTGTCGGGCGTCGCGGACACGATCGCCGCCCATTTGACGGCGAACCTCTATATCGCGCCCGGCACGGAGCCCGGCCACTTCGCGCAGGGCGCGAATTCCGGCGGACTCGACACCTCGCAGGCGCTCGACGCCGCCGGCGCCTGGTCGGCGCTGCTATGTCACGCGATCGGGGATCACGCGAAGGCCGCCGAGTGCCTGAAGTTCGTCTACCAGAAGTTCTATCTTCCCAACCAAGGAATCGCGCTCTCGTCCGCAGCCAACAGCTACAACCAGGCCTACGAGCAGCTTCAGGCGTTCAGCGGCTTCAAACCCTATAACGACAGCGCGGGCGGCTACTCCGGGTCGCCCGCCTCCGTCTGGCAAGAGGGGACCTGGGGCATGATCCTGGCGCTGCTGCGGCTGTCGAACGTCCCCAGTGTCGCGTCCTATTTCGCCAGCGTCGAAGGCAGCCTGGACGCTTTCCTGACCAAGCTCATCAGCGGCCAGCGCGTGGTGAGATCGACCACGGGCGACGGGTCCTTCGTAGGTTACTCCGCCGCTTCGCGAGGTCTCCCGTTTGAGCTCGAAGTCTGGCCGGCCGTCGGCGCTACGGCGTGGTTCTGGGCGACGGCGACGAACCCCGGCGCGCTGCTTTCGACCTCGACCGACCCGCAATCACTGCCTTACCTGATCACCCCGACGGGACCAAGCCAGACCGTGAACGAGCTGGACGGCGCGAGCTCGGTCGGGAGGCTTAGCGTCCAGGCCATCGATCCCGGAGGCGTGCTCAAAGGGCTGGCCGCGCAGCCCAATCTGATCGGGAAAATCGCCCGCTTCAAGATGGGTTTCCCCGGGCAGTCGCTCGGTGACTTCACCACGCTCTCGACCGTCGAGATCGTGGCGACCGGCTTCAACTCCGACGGGCGCCTGACGTTCGACTGCGCCGACGTGCAGCGATTCATGCTGGGCTCGAATCTGTGGACCCATGGCGGCCCGGGGTTCTGGACGCCGCCCCTGCCCGCGTCCGCTCCCGCCGCCGGGCTCGCTTTTGCGGCGAATGCCTACGCGGTGAGCGACGCGAACCCGCGCTGGGTCCGCGGCAACCCGCTGGACATTTATTTGGTTGCCATGCAGAACGAGCTGGGCGTGGGGCAGGACCCGGCGCTGCCCTCGAGCGCGTGGACGGTTTACGTGCCGGGCCAGGACTCGACGCTGATCAATCCGAATGCCTATCTCGACGTCGCGGGCATTCTCGCTTTGCGCGACGGGCCGTTTTCGGGCGACCGGCTCGAGTTCAAAATCACGCGGCCCGCCGAAGCCAAGCAGTGGCTCGAGGACGAGATTCTGAAGGCGCTCGGTCTTTACACCATCGTCCGCCCCGACGGCCGCCTGGCCCTCAAGTCGATGAAGTCCGCGGCGTCGGTCCGGCCCGTGCTGGCGCTGAACGAAAGGAACGTCGTCGGCATCCCGGGTTTCTCGCGGCTGCCGGTGGTGAATGTCGTGACCGTGCGGATGGGCGTCGACGATTCCGCGCGCGAGACCGCGGCGCGCGAGTACACGGATGAGGTCACCTACGAGCAGGCCACCTCGATCGCCCAATACCGGCAGCAGTTCAAGCAGCAGATCGAGTCGAACGGCCTGCGCCTGCACTACGGCGGCGCCCTGCGCGCGTTCCTGCTCGCCGACCGCATCTTTCGCCGCCACGCTTTCGCGACGCCGCGATACAAGGTGAAAGCGTTCCTCTCGACGCTGGTGGTGGAGCTGGGCGATTTCGTCTGGCTCAGTCATCCGCTCGTGCCGGACTTCACGACCGGCGCCGTCGGACTCGCGAACGTGGTGGCGGAAGTCACCGACCGCCAGCCGAACTACGCCGAGGGCTACGTCGAGTTCGAGCTGCTCGATACGCGCTTTATGGGCCTGACCGGGCCGTTTGAGATCGCGCCGCTGGCCTTGAATGTCCCCGTCTACTCGCAGGCGACATCGGCCGAGCGCGACGCGTACATGTTTATGTCGTTCGATGCGACGGGCGGCCGCAATTCAGACGGCACGCCGGGCAATACCATTTTCTAGCGGGCCACAGAGACACAGAGGCACAGAGGAATGTAGCTGTCAAAGCTCCTGGTTTTTTTCTCTGAGTCTCTGTGCCTCTGTGGCGAGGTGATATGTCGCAATTGACCCTCAGCTCGATCCCCGGCTTCTTCGACATCTCGGACTCGGCGCTGGCGGGCGGGCAGCCGCTTACCGACGACACGATGCTGAAGATCAGCCACAACGCGAAGTTCGCCGCCGTGCGCACGGAGCTGCTGTTCATGGGCTTCTTCCAGCCCGGCGACGCCGTGCCCACGCCGGTCAGCCCGGTGGACGGCTACGCGTATTCGCGCGCCGAATGTTTGTTCCTGCCCATTCTGGCTTCCAGCCGCTCGCCCGCGGCGGGATTCGTCTCCGGGCAGAAGAATTTCCCGGTCCTGGCCAGTAACGATGCGGGCCAGGGCAGCTTGATCGTCGTGCCCTATCAGCTCGACGTCAACGACGCGACGGGCGCGCTCACCTGCCAGACCTACTGGTCAACCAGCGGCGCGGAGAACCAGGGAGTGGTC
>QHWF01000397.1 GCA_003222455.1 Acidobacteriota bacterium | reverse complement strand
ATCGTCCGATAAGCCTTCTAGTTGAGCCCGATACATCCGGGAACTTACATTGGAAGGCTGTTGCCGCTGTCCCGCCGTGACAATCGTGCGCGGATCTGCGCGGTCGTGCACCCGCGTGCGCGCATCGCGGCGGGCATCTTTGTCATGCTGATGCTCGCGATGCCTGTCCCGGCATCTGCACAGATTTACTCGTGGCGGGACCCGAACGGCAATCTCGTCCTGTCGAACCGGAAACCGGCGAATCCAGCGCAGCTGCACTCCTACGCCGTCCCTCAGACCGAAACCGTGCGCGCCACGCGCTACGCGGGGCTCAACCGCAGCCGGATGTACGACGATCTGATCCTGGAGCACGCACAGCTGAACGGCGTTCGCACCGATCTTGTCCGGGCCGTCGTGCAGGTCGAGTCGGGGTTCAATGCCGGAGCGCGCTCACCAAAAGGCGCGATGGGCCTCATGCAGCTGATGCCGGCGACGGCACGGGAATACGGCGTCACCAATGGATTCGATCCGGCACAGAACATCAGGGCGGGCGTTGCGTACCTGCGCCAGTTGCTGGATCGGTACCAGAACAATGAAGAGCTCGCGCTGGCCGCCTATAACGCCGGTCCCGGCGCCGTAGACAAGCACGGCGAGACTGTGCCGCCCTATCGTGAAACCCGCGATTACGTCTCGCGGATCAATCAGATGGCAGGTCCGCGTCCGGTCGACGTCCGATTGGTCCGATCGGCCCGGATCTACAAGGTCACAGAAATCGTCGACGGCCGTGAGATTGTCCGATACACCGACAGGAAACCGTCGGCGGGAAGTTACGGCGTCGTCGACGATCGGTAAGTCAATTTATTCAGCCCTCTCCACCGCCGCGATATCCATCATTTCGAATGCCGGTCCGAGCGCTTCGCTCGCGGCGATCACTTCGATCGCCACAATACCGAGGCACGCGATGGCGGCGGGGATCACCACGGCTGCGCCCATGAAACGCTGAAACGCGATCCACAGCACGGCGCCGGCGAGCACCCCGGGCGTCATCATGAACACCAGCGTCAGCACGACCGCGCCAAACAGGATGAGGCGCTGCCCCATGGCATCCAGTCCGCGCGGCCGTGAGTGCCCGAGCGGTACCCATGCCGGAAACAGGACCGCCGCGGCGTTGTGGACGGTGAGCTGAGCGAACACCAGCGCCGGGGCGATCACCATCGCCGCCATCGATCCCGACAGCCGCCACACGAGCGACAGGCGTGGAAACCCGGCGGCGGACAGAATCATCGCGCACACAATCGCGAGCCAGGCCACGCCCGTCAGAACGATGCCCGACCAGAGCATCTCACCACGAATCACGGCCGACGGGTCGAGCGGCCACGTCTTCATCAACTCGAGATGACGCAGATCGTCGCGCAAGTCGATGCGCAACACCTGCGGGCCGAGCATCACGGCGAACGCGGCCAGGCCGACCGCGAGCGAGCAAAGCGTCATGGCGGTCCCGCGCGCGCGATTGCCCGCCATCAATGCGGTGCCAGCGGACACACTGACGAGGACGAGCGGCACCAGATACCGGGCGAGCATGCCGCCGGTCGTCTCGCGCAGCATCTGGATCGCGTTCTTCCAGAGAAAGATGCCTTCTGCGCGTCCGCGGGGTGCAAGAGTCCAGGCCACACGACGCGCGACCGGTGCAGCGGTAACGCTCCGAGATCCGGCGGCTGCCCGCCGCGCCGCCGACGCAGCCGTTGCTTCTTCAAAGCCTTCATCAGAGCGCAACACCCACACGATGATCGAGGCGAGGACCGCGGCGGCGGGCAGGAGGGCGGCAAGGAACGGCCCGGGCCATGGAGCGAAGATCGGCCGGACGAGCGCAACGAACGGGAACAATACGATTCCTGCCGTTCCCGTTGTAGCGACGCGACCCAGATGCTTCAGAAGGTCGGCTGGGCCGTCAAGCGTGTTTCCGTCGAACGTGCGCCACATCGAGGATGCCACGATTCCGATGGCTCCAAGCAGTACGGCCACCGGCGTCCACGCCGCCCATCGGTCGCCGCCAAGCGCCGACGCCAGGCGCGTGCGGGTGAGCGTTACGCCGGTGAAGTAGATCTTCGCGGTGACGAGCACCAGCCAGATGGCCATCGCAAGCCGGACGCGCGACAACGCCGACGCTGACGGGACCAGGATCGCGGGCATCACCGACGCAAAGAACAGCCCGATCTGAGACCGTATCATGCGATGGAGCAGCAACTGCCGGCGCGTGATCGGCGCCGGCATCAAGAGGTCTGTTTCCGCAGGCGTGAAATCGAGCAGGCCGCTGCCTGCAGGAAACACCCAGGCGAGCCCCGCGAGCACGAACATGGCGATCGCCGCCAGTCCGGGACCACTACCCTGCAGCGCCGCCGCCGTCGCACCAGCCATCAGCGGCGTGGCATTCTGCCGGCGTGCGCGTGCCATCCGGCCGCCGCGGATCCGTGCGAATACCGTGAAATAGAAGTAGGCGCCGGCTGCGATCGCCCCGAACAGATACCGTGGCTCTCGCAGTCGCCGAAGCCGGAGGCGCAGCCGGTTACGCGCCGTGCAGATGACGATGTAAAGGCTCGCGGTGATCACCGCGCCGACGTCTCCCGCCCGGTCACCCGCATGAAGATCTGCTCGAGACTCGACCCGGCGGCGGCGATCTCGAGATGAGCGGCAAGCTCCGCGAACGTCCCGTCGGCGACGATCCGGCCACCATCCATGATGATGATGCGCGTGCAGATTTCTTCGACCAGATGCAGCAGGTGCGACGACAGGAGGATGGCGGCGCCCGCTCGGCCGCGTGCGACGATGGTTTCGCGCATCTTCCGGATGCCAATCGGATCGAGGCCCGTCAACGGCTCGTCGAACAACAAGGCCGTCGCTTCCCGGACGAGGCCGCACGCGATCACAACTTTCTGGCGCATGCCGCGGGACAATTCACCGGGCAAGGCGTGTTCCTTTCCGCTGAGCTCCAATTCGTCGAGCAGCACCTTCGCGCGATGATCGATGTCGTGCACCGCGTACAGCCTGGCCGTGAGGCGAAGGTGCTCGAGCACCGTCAGATATTCGAACAGATGCGGTTCATCCGGCATGAACGCCAGGCGCCGTTTGGCCTCGATCGCGTGCTCGACAATGTCGTACCCGTCGATACGGACGTGCCCGGCGGTCGGCCGCAGAATGCCGGCCAGTGATCGCAGCGTGGTCGTCTTTCCCGCGCCGTTTGGACCAATCAGCCCGACGATTTCACCACCGCCGACCTCGAACGACATGTCGTCGACTGCCGTGAACGACCCGTATTGTCGGCGCAAGTGCTCGACAGAAATCGCCATACACTGTTAACATTAGTGGTTTCGGGAGGTACCTGATTACGTGGCTTCGCACGCATCCGCGCTCAAAGCGCATCGGCAGAGTCTGAAGAACCGCGAGCACAACCGGCAATTCCGGTCGCGGCTTCGAAACGCGCTCAAGACCGTTCGCACGGCCATTGCCGGCAACGATCTCGGCGCGGCACGCACCGCTCTTCGGCAGAGCATGTCGCTGATCGACAAAATGGCGAGCAAACGCATCATTCACAAGAACGCGGCCCGGCGCTACAAGTCACGCCTGTCCGCGCGTCTCGCCGCTCGATCCTAAGTGGCGCATCCATGACTGACGCCGCCTGGGAACGCAAAGGCCGCTAAGGTACACTGTACGTCTTTGCGTCCTTTGCGGCCTTTGCGTTCAATCGTAAGGTTGCCTACCAGCGCCGCGCGGCGGCCACGCGTTTGCCGCCGCAGAGTTCGACGACGAGGCGTTCGAGAAGGACGCGCGGATCGCCTGCGGATCGTTTCAAATCGAGATCCGTCCGAAACACTGCCTCGACCGCGGCCTGCACACTTCCGGGCGCGACCGCCGGAAACTTCGCGCGCACCAGCCAGCCCAGCTGACCCAGAATCATCTCGGGGATGCCGCCCGCGTCGAGCATCAATGCCAGCTGGCGGAGCGCCGCGCCTGCCTCGCCAGCCTCGATCGCATTCGCCATCGCCCACTGGTCCTGCAGCGCGGCGGGACCGGCGATTTCGCGCACGTCCTCGACCGTGATCCGCTTCTGGCCCAACGCGTAGAGCAGCAGCCGGTCCATGTCGTTGCGAAGGCGTTTCACGTCCGGTCCGGCGCGGGCGGCGAGCAGCGTCGCAACCGCCGGATCCATATCCTGGCCGGCTGCTGCGGCGCGCGTTCTGACCCATCGCTCGGCATCGGCGAGGCTTTGAAGGGTTCCGCACTCCACCAGCGTCGCCTGATTCACCAGAGCCTTGTACAGGCGGCTGCGCTTGTCGACATTGCCGGCCACGAACACGAGCGTGCACTCCGGCTCGGGCCGATTGAGCAGCTGTTCGAGCTGTTCGACCGCCTGGACGGCGGCTTCACTCTCGCGCTTCGGGACAATGAGGTACTCGGCCTGCATCACCACCACGACGCGCCGCGGCGACAACATCGGCATCGTCCGCACGGCGTTGACGAGCGAGCTGACGCCGTCGAGCAGCTTGTCGCCGGTGGTCATGTCCACGCCGTGGAAGCGCTGGACATTGAACGCACGAACCCCTTCCTCGACGAGCTCGGTGAATGCCTT
>QHWF01000396.1 GCA_003222455.1 Acidobacteriota bacterium | reverse complement strand
CGCGTCGACGGAGGCCGGCGACAACTGCAGCGCCTGGGCCGCGGCGGCGCGTGCGGCCGGCAGGTCGCCGTTGTCAAGATCGATCGAACCGAGGAGCACGGCGGGTTCCGGCGATGTCGTGTCTCCTGATTGCAGTTGTCGAAGCTCGGCGCGCGCCCGCGCCACCTGGCCATCCGCAATCAGCGCGCGCGCCAGCGTCAGGCGGGCCTCGCTGCTCTGACCGGCGGATTCAGCCAGCGCGATGGCGTCGGTGGTGTGGCCCTCGGCCAGCTTCGTGCGGGCGAGCTGCACGGTGGCTTCGGCGGTCAAGCGATTCAGCTGCAAGACTTCACGGAACGCATGTTCGGCTTCGTCGTAGTTCTTGCGTTGGAGCGCGATCGTGCCGGCGATGTAATGCGCCAGCGCGACGCGGCGATCAAGATCGATCGCGATCCGCGCAGCCTTGTACGCCTCGTCTGTCTGACGCTCGCGGCTCAGGAATTTTGCTTTCAGCGCCCACCCTTCGGCCGTTGGTGTTTTTTTCAGCAGGCGATCGAGCGCACGGCGCGCGCTCTCTGGTGCGCTCTCGTACTCGATTTCCGCCAGGCGGACCCTTGCCGCGGTCTCCATGGCGGTGTTGCGCGTCGCGGGCAGCAGCGACACCTTGGCTTCGGCGTAGCGATGGTCGGTGATGTAGAAGTCGGCAAGGGCCAGGGTCGATCGGAGCTTCTGACGCGGACGTGCCGCGGCGGCCTTCAGGTACGGTTCGGCTGCCGACCTGCGACCGGTCCTGACGTACAGCGACGCTGCGGCGCGATTGGCCAGCTCGTTGTGCGGATCGAGTTGAACCGCCTTCAACAGCTCCTGTTCAGCGTCGCGTACCCGGTTCGCCGTCAGCAGGAACTGGCCGAGCGACACTCGAGCCTCGACCGATCGCGGATTCTTTTCGGCGCCCTCCCGATAAGCTGCTTCGGCTGCCTTTTCGTCGCCGAGCCCGATCTGCGCTTGTCCGAGGCCATCGTACGCGGCGGGTCGTCCGTCGACCGCCTGGGCGGTGTTGAAGGCGCCGAGGGCATCGCGAAAACGATTCTGCCGGTTCAGGGTGCGGCCGTAGAGCAGCAGCGCGTCGACGTTCCGAGGATCGCGATCGAGAACCAACTCCGCTCGCAGCCTGGCCTCGTTGTACATCCCCGCATCGAACAGCAGGCGACCCATGCCGAGATACGAGCGAATGTTGCCCGGCGCCAGCTCGATCGCGCTCGCGTAGGCGCGGTAGGCTTCCTCCGCGTTGGCGAGCGCGGTGTACGCATCGGCCAGTTTCAGGTGGGCCTCAGCCCACCGCGGCTGCTTCTTCAGCGCATTTCGGTACTCGATGACCGCCGCTTCGAAGTGGTCCGCCGCGAAATATTCGTCGCCGCGGGCCGCGTACCGGCGCGCCTTGTCGGCGCTGTCCGCGCACGCGATCGTCAGCGTCGCGCTCAGCGCGAAGAGGAGGAAACGGGGATGCATGTCAGCTCCACAACTGGAGCACGTAGGGAAGAAAATCGCGAGTGAAAGCAAGGCCCCGCCGTTCAGCGGCCTCAATCGTCCCGGTCACCGGCACCACGACACGGACCAGGGCGGCGTCGCCGCGGCCGCGCTGGATCCTGTCGCGCAGCAGCCAGAGCTTGCTGAGCATCTCGTCGGCGATCAAACGGCCCTGAACGGAATAGCCGTACAGCACCACCGCGCGATTCAGGTTCTTGCGGACGATCAGACGCTTCATCTGACTGTCGGCACCTGCGCCCGCGAAATCAATCGTGCGAGCATCTTCAGCCTCCCAGCCGGTGCCGGGCAGACAGTGCAGCGGCGAGTGTACGCTGACGCCCGGGCGCTGCGCGCGGTAATACGCGATGTACAACCCGACGGCTTCGTTTCCCGCCAGGTACGTGCGGTTGAGGACGGCGTCAGCCGCGAGCGTCCGTTCGGTTTCCGCGTCCAGCGGCGCCGCGTCGGTGCCATTCCACGTTCCAATCGTGTACGGCACGTTGGCGAGCGCGATGTCGTGACCCCCGGCATCCCCCGGCGCGATCCGGGTAGCGACGGCCGCACATGCGAGCAGGGCAAGGGCAACGGCGGCGCGACGCGTGTTCATACTCCGACCGCCCTGGGCGCCCATGCGCGCCCGCTCCATCCGACCCGCGTGATGGCTCGCGACGACTGCACGAGCAACCAGAGCGAGATCACAAATGTCACCCACCCGGTGAACGTGTGCCATCCGCCTGACGCCATTTCACGGCCCCACATCTCACAGGCGACGCCGGTCGCCGCGATGCGCAGCCCGTTCATCGCGATCGCAATCGGCACCGAGGCGACGACGATCGTCACGCGCCCGGCGATTGACGACTGTGTGGCCCACGCGAGCAGGACCCCCAGCGCGCCCAGCGACACCAGCGATCGCAATCCGCTGCAGGCATCCGCCACCTGCAGCAGCGTCGACGGCAGTTGAAGCAGATTGCCATCCCGGTACACCGGAATGCCACCAGTCGCCAGCACCGATTCGGCAATACGCGACGCGACGAGCTGCAGCGGCAGGGTCACCGCGTTGACGAGCAGGGCCGGCAATGGAATCGCGAGCGACAGAAACACCAGCGGCGCCGCCATGACGCGAAGGGCCGATCCCCCGGCGAGAAACCACGTCATTCCCGCGAGCACCACGATCAATGAGGAGCGAGTCAGGAAGAGATCGGCGCCGAGCGAACCAGCGAGATAGACGACGATGCCGATCACGAGCAAGGCGAGGCCGGGAGAGGCAGGTGCGCTCGGCGTTGCCGCGAGAGCGAACGCCCGCCGCCGCTGCCACGCGAGCACGATCGCCACACACGCGAGCGCGGCGCCGTACGAGGCATCGGGGCTCGACGTCCATTCGGACGCGATCCCCATCAGCTGGCCGGCGTACACGACCGCGATCATCGCGGCGAGAAATCCCGCCATCAGTCCCGGCGGCGTCGAATCAGTCCGGCGATCCCGAGCAGACCTGTGGCGATGAGCGCGAACGATGCGGGCTCAGGATTCGACGCCATATTGCTGGCCGCAGCGGCCGCGCGATCCGAAGACGACCCCGAACCCAGCGCGCCGGGCGTTGCGCCGCTCGACGAACCGCCGCTCACGAGCTCGGCAACCGGCGTTGTGTCCTCGCTGAACGCGCTTCCGGCAGGCGGTGCGGCCAGTGCTGACGACCCGGCATCGCCCGACGAACTGGACGGCGGCGAAGAAATCGACGTCGGCGCTTTGGGCCTCGGAGAGGCGGGGGCTTTGGGCGTCGCGGAACGTGCCGACGCCGATGTGGCCACACGTGCGGTCGCCTCTCCACCGTTGTGAGCACGCCCGGCCAGGCTCATCATCTTCCAGAGGCTGCCGAGCGAGGCCGACGGCCCGGACGCCGAGGCCGACGCCCATCGGTGGCTCGAGTGTTTTCCCCAGGGCGTCCAGGACTGTTTCCCGCCTTCGTGTCCCTTGCCGTGGGAAGAGGTCTCGGCAAGTTCAACGACAGGCGCAGCGCCAAATGCACCGCTGCTACTGAGGGCTGTTGTGCTTGTGTCCAGCGGCACCTTCAGGCCGCCAGACGGCGCGACCACTTCGATCCCGGAGTCGGACTTCACGGCAGAGTCGGGATGATCGGAGGTCGGACAGAAGCACATACTCGCCGGGGTCCAGCTTGTCAATTTCGTGGCAGCGGCGGCACCCGACACCAGTAAAGCAGCGCCGACAATGACGACGCGGCGAACAATGCGAGGTCGAATCACCACGTGGACCACTCCTTGGCCGCGGCATCTGCAGGGATGTTGCCAATGCACGAGTTTTTCTCAACACTTCAGAACCCGTTGCTGATGAATCACATAGCTCGGGAAGTCGCCGGCCTGGAAAAGCCGGACAAGTGCACAGAGGAGAAATGGTTTTCTGTTCCGTGGAAAATCGCGCCATATCCGGCGCAGTGATACCATGCGCGGATCGTTCTCAAAACCAGGAGGCAGTCCGATGTCGATAGCCGCAATCCTTCGCGAGCTCGAGCAGGAACACGCCACGACCCGCCGCGTGCTGGAGCGGGTGCCGGAAGAAAAGCTGTCGTGGAAACCGCATCCCAAATCGATGTCGCTCGGGGAGCTCGCGCTCCACGTCGCGATGAGTCCCGGCTACATCGCATCGAACTGGGCGTTGCAGGACGTCGTCCAGTTCGGTGGCGGCGGCGGGCAGACGCCAACGCCGAGCTCGACGAATGAGATCCTGGCCGCTCACGACGACAGCGTCACGAAGACCCGGGACGCGCTCATCCAGCTCGGCGACGAAGGCCTCGCCAAACCGTGGAAAGGCGAAGCGAACGGCACGACGGTCTTCGAGATGCCGAAGTCCGCGCTGGTCCGATCGATTGTGCTCAACCACACGTACCATCATCGTGGCCAGCTCTCCGTCTACCTGCGCCTGCTCGACGTGCCGGTGCCGTCGATTTATGGCCCGAGCGCGGACGAGAATCCGTTGGCGGCACGGACCTGACGCCGAAATCACATCGCGGGGACGCG
>QHWF01000395.1 GCA_003222455.1 Acidobacteriota bacterium | reverse complement strand
CACGCGCCTACGCGTACGACGATGTGGCCGATGAGCGCCCGCGCCGGTCGGCGGTGATCTGTTCAAGGTACCCGCTCTGACGGAAGGCCTCGAGCGGATCGGAGGGCAACCCGCGCGCCGTCCGCCACTCCTGGATCACGGGCCTCACGTCGGTCGAAAACGCATCGCGCAGCACCGACTCGGCTTCGACCAGTTGACAGCGTCCTTGCGCGGACGCGAGCGTCTCGTACTCGACCAGTGAGGCTTTGGCAAACAGCTCCTGCGCCTGCATCACGGTCTGGATCATCGCTTCGATCTTGCCCTTCAGGTTGTGGCTTTGATCGATCATGTACGCGATGTCGGCGCGGGTGCCCGATTCCCACTCGAACAGCAGAATCTCGTGGAAGATGCGGAACACCTGATAGGGATCGATCGATCCCAGCGTCAAATCATCGTCTGCATAACGGCGGTCGTTGAAATGAAAGCCGCCCAGCATCCCTTCCGCGAGCAGCCACGCCACGAGTTGCTCGATGTTCTGAGACTGGTAGTGATGGCCCGTGTCGACCAGCACGCGCGCGTGCGGCCCGGCGGAGCGCGCGAACGCGAGCGCCATCCCCCAGTCGGCGATATCGGTGTGATAGAACGCCGGCTCGAAGGGCTTGTACTCGACGAGCAGCCGCTGACGGGCGTCGACATCCGTGTGGAGCGCCCGCAGGTTCTCCTCGAACCATTGCTTTCGGTGGCGGATGTTCGCGGTGCCCGGATAGTTCGATCCGTCGGCGAACCACAGCACGATATCGCGGCTGTTCAACCGTCGCGCGATGGCGACGCTGTCGCGCGTGTGCTGCAGCGCGTGTTCGCGCACGGTCCGGTCGGGATTGCCGAACGAGCCGAACTTGTACATCTGGTCTTCGAACAGGTTCGGGTTGATCGAGCCAGGCTGGACGCCGTGCTTCGCCGCAAGCGATACGATCCGATCGACATCGTGCAGGCCGCCCGGCAGATCCCACAGCACGTGCAGCGCCAGCGTCGGACACACGCCCGTGAGCTGGTGGACCTGCTGCGCGTCGGAGAATTTCTCGTCGATGGTCGTGGCGGCGGCCGGCTGCAGATACTTGCCGAAACGGGTTCCGGTATTGGAGAACCCCCACGAGGGAAGCTCAATCCGGAACGAGTCCAGCGCCTGCACGATGCGCCCGGCTTGTAGTGTCTTCATCGGTCGGCTCCGTTCCAGCGAGCTACGCTACCACCGAGGATCGAATTCGGAATTCCAAATTCTGAATTCTCTAGCCCACGACATGCACCCATCAAAATGCAACCACGAAGTCACGAAGACACGAAGCACGCACGAAGAATCATGTGCCTAAGGGTTTTCTTGGTGTTTTCGTGTCTTCGTGGCAAGAAATGTAGCAACCACGAAGGACGCTGAGATTCGTGTGCTCGGTAGGAGGTTGTCATTACTCGGAGGTCGCTCCTAGGCCGGTTCATCGATCGATTCCGGAATGCTGGTGGCGTTCTGCAACACGATCCAGTACGCCGCCTCGAGAGACCCGTTCGCGGGCAGCCAGCGATACGTCGGCGTATCGAACATGCGGCCGCGATCCACCATGGCGCGCCGCGTTTCTGGAAACGGCGAGACGCCGAATTCCATGGCGCGCGTGAGGGTCTGGCCATTCCACGGCGGCCCCAGGCGGCTGGCGTTCTCCTCCCAGATGCCCATCCAGGGAAAATCGGACGGCGTCCAGACGTACCCGAACGCGAGCTCCGATCGGGGAGAAAACGCGACGAAAAATGCCGTTCGCGGGTGAGCGTTCATCAGGTGGGTGGTGTAGGCGCTGGACCGCGGCTCGCCGGTGAACAGGCGCAGGTCCGCGCTGCCACCGTCCGCCCGCGGCGCGTCGGGCCACTCGAACAGTGCCCCTGGCCGCAGATAGTCGGCGGCGCCGAAGACCGATTGGAACACGCGCGATTGGGACGCGGAGGCCCGGAACCGCGTGGTGCCCTTTTCGAGAAACGGCGGACCGAGCGTCACGTGCTGCGTCCACCCGATGGGCCGGTCGAAGCCGCACAGGGAATCGACGCGTTCGCGGATGCCGACCGCGCGTCCGCGCAGCGTGATGAGACGCTCGAACCGGATCTGCGCGAGCGGCAACACCGCTCCCAGCCGGAGCCCGTCATCGGATACGGAGATCGCGTACGGCGCCACCGGTGCGTCGCCATGCACGGTCAGGCCCGAGGCCGCCTCTTCAATCGACGGCCCGCCGAAGATGTCGAGGCAGACGTTATGACCCATGATGCCGGCGAGCAGGATGGCCTCGGCGCCGGCGCCGTACGTGTCGCGGTGGAGCGCCGGATCGTAGGTGGACGGCTCGATCGACGGCCACGGCGGGGTCCAGAGCGGATTGACCCCGGTCTGCTTGTCGAACACCTCGGCGATGTGTCCGCCTTCCGCGAGCACGGTGACACGGACGCTCTCGTTCTCGATCGAGGCGGCACGGCGCCCGTGATAGATCTGGTTGAGCGGCACTGCGCGTCATTATGGATCCGGTCTGCGTTATGATCGCGGGATGGTGGTTCCTTCACGCGTGCCGCCGGCGATCGGCAGCGCGCTTCTAACTGCCGTCCTCACTCCGGTTCTCACCTCCGTCTTCTTTCCTATCCTTTCCGCGCAAACGGCTCCGCCCATGGATCCGAAGTTTCCGGAAGGACCCGGGAAGACGGCGTTGTTCAAAGTGTGCCGCGACTGCCATGGCCCGGAAAGCGCCGTCGGTCAGTTGAAGACGCACGAGGAATGGAGCAAGACGCTGGATGACATGGCGGCCAACGGGGCCCAGGGCACTGACGAAGAGTGGACCCAGATTCTCGAGTACCTCGACAGGAATTTCTCGCTGATCCTCGTGAACAAGGCCGGCGCGACCGAGCTGGCGAACACGCTGGACATCCCTCGCGCGACGGCTGAGGCGATTGTGAAGTACCGCGACGAGCGCGGCCGCTTCAGCGCGGTCGACGACTTGAAAAAGGTCCCCGGCCTGGATGCGGCGAAGGTGGAGGCGCGCAAGGATCGGTTTGTGTTTTGAAGCACGCTCGCCCGCCTGCTTTGAGCGGCGGCTGGACAATCAGCAGAATTTTTGACGCCGCTGGTTATCGTGATGGTGCTCAAAGCAGACGACGCGCAGGCGTTTCGGGATGCAAAACGCTCATTTGGCGCTTGATGCCTCCGGAACGGCGAAGTATCGTCACTGCCGAAGGAAACGATCTCGGTCGGTGTTGAGGACCGTTTCATGCGAAGACTGATCACGTGGACCGTGCTCGTCGCATGCGTCGTGGTCGTGCCGCTCGGAGGCGCCGAGTGGGTGACGCACAGCGGCAGCAACCTGCGTGACGGCTGGCAGCGCAATGAAACGAAGATCTCGAAAGAGACGCTCCACGACCTGCGGTTGCTGTGGAAGGTGAAGATCGACACGAAGCAGCGGTCCGTCTATTCGCTGTTCGGCCCGCTCATTCTCGAGCGCGCCATCACCGATCGAGGTTTCAAGGAACTGGCGTTTGTCGCGACCGCCACCAACGATCTCGTCGCGATCGATGCCGACCTCGGCACGGTGTTCTGGAAGCGACACTTCGACTGGGAGGCCGAGGCGGAGGAAAGCGATCAGGCGTCGTTTCTCTGTCCGGGCGGTTTGACCGCATGGCCGGTGCTGCCGCCGGCGCCAGCCCGTGGACGTGGTCCGGCCGCGCCCGCTCCGGCGGCACCAGAGGCCGGCCGCCAAACCGCGCCGGCACCCGCCGGGCCTCAACGCGGCGGCAGTCCGTTCGCGATTCGACCGATTTTCGTGCTCACCGGCGATGGGAATCTCCATCAAGTGAATGTCAACACCGGCGAGGAGATGGTGCCGGCGATGAAGTTCCTGCCGCCCAATGGCAAGCCGTACAGCCTCGCGTATCACAACAACATCATCTACACCATTACCGGTCAGGGCTGCGGCGGCAATCCCAACAGCGTCTACTCGCTCGATCTCAGCGATCCGGCGAAAACGGTCCGCTACTGGCGATCGGGCAGCGGCGGGTTGTGGGGCATCGCGGGTCCGGCGATCGGCGAGGACGCGACGGTGTATGCGGAAACCGGCGACGGGCAGTACGAGCCGTCGATGAACCGCTACGCGAACTCGATCGTGGCGCTCACGCCCAAAGAGTTGAAGCTCAAGGACTGGTACACGCCGTCGAACTCCGAGTGGCTGTGGAAGCGCGACCTCGATATGAATGTCACGCCGGTCGTCTTCTCCTACAAGGAGCGGGAACTGATCGTCGGGTCGGGCAAAGAAGGCCGTCTGTTCATGGTCGACTCGGAGTCGCTGGGCGGACCGGATCATCGAACGCCGCTTTTCCGGTCGGAGTTGATCTCGAACGAGGACATCGATTTTGCCGGCGCCGGGACGTGGGGCAGCCTCGCGAGCTGGGAAGACGACCAGGGCACACGCTGGGTGCTGGCGCCGGTGTGGGGACCGAAACACTCGACGTTCAAGTTCCCGTTGAACAACGGCGAAGCGAACGTGGGCAGCATCGCGGCGTTCAAGGTCGAAGACCGCAACGGCAAGCCGGCGCTGGCGCCGGTGTGGATTTCGCGCAACATGATCACGCCGGCGCCGCCGGCAATTGCCAACGGCCTTGTCTTCGCGCTCAGCACCGGCGAGTGGGTCCGTCAGGCGAACGACCGGGAGGGCGGTCTCTACCAGGCCGACGCGCGCGCGCAGAAATCGGCGAACGCGGTGCTGTACGCGCTCGACGCCGCCACGGTGACGTCGTTCACGCACTTCGCCGCCTTGTCCATCGCGAACGGCCGCGTCTACTTCACGACCTACGACAACACGCTCTACTGCTTCGGGTTGCCGATGGAACACTAAATCAACTCTCAACTCTCAAGGCTCAACTCTCAAGGCTCAACTCTCAACGCTCAACTCTCAGCGACCTCCGGATTACGAGTTGACGGTTGAACGTTGAGAGTTGAATCTTGAGTTGAGACTTGAGACTTGAGACTTGATCCACTGAGACTTGAGAGTTGAGACTTGAGAGTTGAAACAGTCCGCGATGCGATTGATGCCGGCGGCGGAATTCTCCGGCTCGAGCCGTGCTGGGTACCGCGCACGTTCATGGTCCCAGGCGGCAGGCTCAAGCTTCACCCGCAGGATCTGTACGCACTCGGCGGTCACCGGGGCGGCATCAACGAGCGATGGTTTTCCTCGACGACGAACGCCGACAACGGCCCGGGCACGCCTGCCGACGAAGGTCTCAGCTACGTCCGGGCACACGGCCATCGCTTCCTGCTGAAGGACGCCGTGGCATCGGCCGGCGATCTCCTCATCGGATCGGAGACGATGGCGCGCCGGGGTGGATGGAATCTCCTGTGTAAGTTCTTCGACAACCTCGGGGCCATTCCTCACCACATGCACCAGAGCGAGGAGCAGGCGCAACTCCTCGGTCGTCACGGCAAGCCGGAGGCCTATTACTTTCCCCCGCAGTACAACCAGATCTTCAACAACTTCCCGTACACGTTCATGGGGCTCGAGCCGGGCACGACGAAAGCCGACGTCCGCCGCTGTCTCGAGAACTGGCACAGGGGCGACAACGGCATCCTGAACCTGTCGCGCGCGTTCCGGCTCGAGCCCGGCACCGGCTGGCAGATCAACCCGCGCATTCTGCACGCGCCGGGGTCGCTCGTCACCTACGAGCCGCAGGTGAACAGCGATGTGTTCGCCATGTTCCAATCCGAGGTCGACGGCCGCATCGTGCCGTGGGAGCTGATGACAAAGGACGTCCCGAAGGCGCATCACCAGGATCTCGACTACCTGGTCGAGATGCTCGACTGGGACGCCAACGTCAACCCGGAGTTCGCGAAATCGAACCGCGTGTTTCCATGTCCCGTCCGGCCATTTGTCGAAAGCGAGGCCGACGGCTATCGGGAGCAGTGGGTCTGCTACGGCACCGGGTATTACTCGGCAAAGGAGCTGACCGTGCTGCCGGCGCGCACTCTCGTCACCAGCGACGCGGCCGCGTATGGGCTGATCGTCGTTCAGGGACGCGGTACGTTCGGCACGCTGGCGGTGTCGGCGCCGGCGATGATCCGCTACGGACAGATGACGGAAGACGAGCTCTTCGTCACCGAAATCGCCGCGCGTGCGGGTGTACGCATCGAGAACGGCAGCGAGACCGAACCACTCGTCATCCTGAAGCATTTCGGGCCGGGGAATCCGGACGCCCCGAGGAGACAATGAGATTTCAGATTGTAGATTTCAGATTTCAGATTGATTTCAGATTGCCGATTGCATGG
>QHWF01000394.1 GCA_003222455.1 Acidobacteriota bacterium | reverse complement strand
TTAGAGATCGCCTTCCATCCGGCGGCGCTGGTCTGGCATCACCCGCGATCCGCTGTCAAGGCGTACCTGCGACAGCAGTGGGGATACGGCCGCAGCGAGGCCCTCGTGCAGGCGAGGCATCCCGATCGCTTCTCGATGGTCGGTTCAGCGCGCTGGCGAGGCCGGATTTATTCAGCCGCGCCGTTCCGCGCCTGGAGGGAGCGCATCTATCGAGGGCTCTACGGTGCCGCTCCGTATCAGTCGGTGTACCGAGGCGGGGGAGAGCTGCGGGACATCGCCCACCAGTTGGGCGTGCCATTGGCGGCGATTGCGATCCTGCTGACGCCGACTGTGTTTCTTGAACGCACTCTGCTCGTGGTTCCGGTGCTCGGCCTGGCGTACTTGTTGGCGCTCGGGGCATCCGACTTTGCGCGAATCAAGGTCCCACCGAAAGCCCGTGGTTCAGGACTTCGATTTCGGATCGACCTTACTCTGTTGAATCTTGGCCAGCCTGTGGCCAGGGCGTGGGGGAGAGCGCGTAACAGAGCGCTTGCGCGCCGCAACGCAATCGCCGCACAGCCGATCCCCGGACCCATCCAGAAACTGCCGCAAGGCGTGCTTCTGATTCCCGAGAAGCGCCCCCGACCGGAGCTCGCGGACAACATCGTGCAATTACTGCGCCGCGCGGGCATGCGGGTAGTACCGCCGACAGGGTGGGAGTCTTACGACGCGTTGGTGATGGCGAGCACGTTGGTCGGCGCTGAAGTGGTGACGAGCGCTCATCCTCCAGGTTGGGTCCAGATCAGGGTCCACCGGTTCATCCGCTGGAAGCCGGCCCTGATCGCGGCAGCTGCTCTGATCTTTGGAGCCTTCACCGACCCACGCCTCGAGGTCGCGATTGCACTGGCGTGCCTTGCCAATCTTGCAATCGGCGCCTGGCGCACCGGCCCTGGCGTGCGCCGCGCCCTGCTTTCAGACGGTCGGGAACGATGACCAAAGGCGCGTGGGCCTACTGGCCGCTGATCCCGAGGCTGTTTCCGTACCTCAAGCCGTATCGCGGCCTCGTAGTCGTATCACTCCTCTTGAGTGCATTCGCGGTCGTCATTGGGGTCTTGGAGCCGTGGCCGCTCGCGTTCATGGTCGACACGGTGCTCGGCAACCATCCCGTGCCAGACGTAATCCGGCACATCATTGGTCCCCGTGATCGCGCCACGCTGTTGGTTCTCGCCGCATTGTCAGGCCTCGTGCTCGTTGCGTCGCGCAACCTGATGACCGTCGTGCATGAGTATGTGAACACCAGGCTGCATCAGTGGATAGTCCTGGACTTTCGCAGCGATCTGTTCCAGCACGCCGAGCGATTGTCGGTCAGCTACCACGACTCGAAGCCGACCGGCCAGCTGATGAGTCAGATGAATTGGCTTCCCGACTACGCCGGCGGCCTGCTGCTTGGAATCCCGCCGCTCGTGCAGAGTCTGGTCACGCTCGTGGCGATGTTCGTGATCGCGATCAACCTCGACCCGATCCTTGCCCTGCTCGCTCTGACGGTAGTCCCGGTCATGTATTACTCGGTCGGCATCTACGCAGCTCGGATCGTGCCACGGATCCAGAAGGTTCGTGGGCTTGAATGGCAGACCTTGTCGATTGTGTTCGAAGCGATGGCAATGATGCGGGTCATCGCGGCCTTCGCACGTGAGCGCTACGAGTTCCGCCGCTTTCGGACCCAGGGCGAGACCGCCGCCAAAGCTCGAGTCGGCCTCACAGTCCGGCAGACCCTGTTCTCGCTCGTCGTCAACACATGGACTGCAGCGGGCACCGCCCTGGTCCTCGGGGTTGGTGCCCTTCACGTCCTGCACGGGCAGTTGACGGTCGGTGAGCTCCTCGTTTTCCTGTCTTACATCGCGGCCGTTTACACGCCACTCGAAACAATTAGTTCGTCGATCGGTTCGATGCAGCAACAGTTGGTCAACCTTCAGGGGGCCTTCATGTTGCTTGACGCCGAGCCTGAGATCGTCGACGCACCCGACGCGGTCAACCTCGAACGCCCACAAGGGGCGGTCGCCTTTGATCACGTGTACTTCCATTACAAGGGCCGGTCCGGGACCCTGAGGGACATCAGCTTCGCGGTCCAACCTGGGCAGCGCGTCGCTATTGTCGGACCTACCGGCGCTGGCAAGACGACCCTCGTCAGTCTGATCAAGCGGTTTCATGAGGCCAAGACCGGCTCCGTCCTCATCGATGGGATCGATGTTCGCAAGCTCAAGATCGCATCGCTCCGCGAGCAGGTCAGTGTCGTTCTGCAGACGCCGGAGCTGTTTTCGGGCTCGATCGCGGACAACATCCGCTATGGACGGTTGGATGCAAACGAGGCTGAGGTCATCGATGCAGCCAAATCGGCCAACGCCCACGATTTCATCGAACGCCTTCCCAACGGCTATAAAACCGAACTTGGCGAGGGTGGCGCGCAGCTTTCAGTCGGCGAGCGTCAGCGCATCTGCGTGGCTCGTGCCTTCTTGAAGGATTCTCCAATCCTGATCCTCGACGAGCCCACCTCGTCGATTGACTCCAAGACCGAGACCGTAATCCTGGACGCGCTCGACCGCCTCTCAGTGCAGCGAACGACGTTCGTCATCGCACACCGCCTTTCCACGATCCGCCATGCGGATCTGATTCTCGTCGTCGACCAAGGTCAGTTGGTCGAGCGGGGAACACACGAGGAATTACTGGGGAACAACGGTCTGTACCGCCAGCTGCACGACGTTCAGATGGGTGTCGACCTCATCGAGCGGCTGTCGCGCCGCGTCATCGCCATTGACCCTGTCGACGGCATCGAAGGCGACGCCGATGGCAGTCGGGCGCTGATCGCGCAGGTCCAACGCTCGCTGGCAGCCGCCCTGAAGGGCACAGTAAGCCAGGAAGCGCTGGCACATGCCGCCGCTCTGCTCGTCCAATCGGTCGAGCCGATGCTCGCCAAGGATTCGCCAAACGCGCGAAAGATATTGCGAGCACTGCGGTCGAAAAACCCGCTGGCCGACCCGAGCATCGCTGGAGCATTCAGCGACGCGCTAGTTGAGCTTCGCGACCTGGCTGAGGATCTCGGTTTGGGCGCCAAAGAGGCGTACGCATAGTGAGCCGGCCGCAGATTGTCCTGCTTGGCATGATGACGAAGATTCCCGTCGCAGGTGTCGTCTGGCAGACGGTGCACTACCTCGTTGGATTCGAACGCCTTGGCTATGAGACGTACTACGTCGAAGCCCACGCCCGAACTCCATCGATGCTGATGGAACGGCCGGAGGACGACAGCTCGGGGCGCGCGGCGGCCTTCATCGCAAGCGCATTGGATCGCTTCGGGTTTGGTCGCCGATGGGCGTATCACGCCCTCCATCACGACGGACGCTGTTACGGCATGAGCGAGGGTGAGCTTCGATCGCTGTACCAATCCGCCGAATTGATAGTCAACTTGCACGGCGGAACGGAACCGCGTGCCGAGCATGTTGCGACGGACCGGCTCGTGTACCTGGAGACCGACCCCGTTGAGGTCGAGGTGCAGCTTGCAGCTGGCAGGCCAGAAACGATCGATTACCTTCGACCACACTGCGCCTTCTTCACGTTCGGCGAGAACTACGGCAAGCCAGACTGCTCGCTACCGCTTTCTCCTCAGTTCAACATCCGGCCGACCAGGCAACCAGTCGTGCTGGACTTCTGGCCGCTAGGGGGGCTTGGCACGCGCTTCACAACGATAGGGAGCTGGAAACAGCGTTGGCGCGACGTCAGGCTGGATAGCGAGACCTACACCTGGAGCAAGCACCACGAGTTCCTGAAGTTTCTGGAGGTTCCGTCGCGGACCGGGTCACATTTCGAGCTCGCCCTGGCCGGATGTGAAGGAGAGGACCGCCGGCTCCTTGAAAACCACGGGTGGGCGGTACGCGACGCGCTTCCGTTGTCCCAGGACATCGACCGCTACCGCGACTACATTCGCGAATCGCACGGAGAATTCACCGTGGCAAAGGACCAGAACGTGCGGCTGCGGACCGGCTGGTTCTCAGACCGCAGCGCCACCTATCTCGCGACAGGGCGGCCCGTGATCACCCAGGACACTGGGTTTGGAAACGTTCTCCCGACCGGCGAGGGCCTATTCGCTTTCAAAACTGCGGACGACATATTCGCTGCGGTCGAGAAGATCCAATCTGACTACCCGAGACATTCCAAGGCGGCGTGGGCGATCGCGCGCGATTACTTTGATGCTGAGCGCGTGCTCAGAAAGTTGCTTGACGACATCGGGATGCCTCGGACCCCGCCCGGGATGGTGATCATTCCCGTGTCTCGCAGACCGACGACTCTCAAACCCGAGACCGTCCAGGCGGTTCTGGAAGCACCGCTTCCAGCGTCGGTTGTGCGTGACCGGAAACCGCCCGAGTTGAGCGTTGTCGTGGTGACTCGCGACGGCCTGGTATTCACTCGCATGTGTGTGGAAAGCGTGCTTGGCAGCCTCCAGATTCCAGCATTAGAGGTGATCGTGGTCGACAACGGGTCTACTGACGGCACGTTGTCGTACCTCGAGCGCCTCATGGAGAGGGACGCTCGCGTCGCACTGATCGCCAATGGCGCGAACGCGGGTTTTGCCGCTGCGGTCAATCAAGGACTGGGGGCCGCTCGGGGCAAAAGTTTCGTCGTACTGAACAACGACACGATACTGCCGCCACGTGCCCTCAGCGCATTGGTCAGCCACCTCTCAGACAACTCAATCGGTCTCGTCGGGCCCGTCAGCAACGAGGCCGCGACCGAGGCAGAGGTTGACGTGTCGTACGCGACTTATCGGGAATTGATTTCCGCAGCTGAAGATCGAGCCGTCGCGCATGCAGGTGCTGCAGCAGAGATACCGATGCTGACGATGTTCTGCGTGGGATTCCGTCGCACCGTATTCGAGCGCGTAGGCCCGCTCGATGAACGGTTCGAACACGCATTGTTCGAGGACGATGACTACTCGCTACGAGTCCGGCTGACGGGCTACAGAGTTGTTTGCGCCGAAGATGTTCTTGTTCACCACTTCGGCGAAGCGTCCCTCGGAGCTTTGGTTCCTACCGG
>QHWF01000393.1 GCA_003222455.1 Acidobacteriota bacterium | reverse complement strand
TCGTGCCGCCTTTCGAGGAGCGCGAGCCGCCATGCATTCCAGAGATGCCCCGCTGCCGAGCCGGGACCGAGCTGGAGGGCCCGGGTGAGCGCCTCCTCCGCTCCCTGTCGATCCCAGTCGTGGTTCATGGCGATAAGGGCGCGTACTTTGTGAGCATCGGCCAGCGTGGGGTCGAGCTCGAGGGCTTTCTTGACGGCCGATCGCGCCTGCGGCACCGTATCGGTGGCCGGAAGTATCCCCAGCCCGGAGTACAGCCAGATGTGACCCTCGGCAAGGGCGGCGTAAGCGGGCGCGAAGCCGGGATCCTCGGCGATGGCTTCGCGGAAATCAGCGATGGCCCGCCGCATCGAGTGATCCGTCCATTTGTTCAGCGCGTACATCCCCTTGAGGTATGCGTCGTGGGCCACGGCGTCCAACGCGGCTCGCTTCACCGCCGGCTGGCCGGCGAGCCCCATCCGGAACTCGTTCACGATGGACGCGGCGATCTCGTCCTGAATCGCAAACACGTCTGAGAGCTCGCGATCGAAACGCTTGGACCAGAGCTGATAGCCGTCCTCAGCGTTGACGAGCTGCGCCGTGATGCGCACGCGGTCGCCGGCCTTTCGAACGCTGCCCTCGAGAGCCGTTCCGACCTTCAATCTCCTGCCGATCTCGGTGATATCGAGATCTTTGCCTTGAAAAGCAAAAGCCGATGTGCGGGAAATCACGTGCAGCCCGGGAACTCTCGTCAAGGTACTGATGATCTCTTCGGTGATCCCGTGACAGAAGTACTCCTGATCCCGCCCAGGGCTCATATCCACGAACGGGAGCACGACGATCGAAGCGGGCCTCCTGCCCTCGGCCAAGATTCGCCCCGCGGTCGCGGGGCGAGCGCTCGATGGGCTCGAGGGATCGATGCCTCGCAAATCCTCGAGGAAATCGCTGGCCGACCGATAACGTCGCTCCGGGTCCTTCTCGAGAGCTCTGTCGATGAGGGTCGCCAGCGACGCAGGCAGCGCCGGGTTCAACGTCAGCGGCGAAGGGGGACGCCGATTCAAGAGGTGATCGAAAACCGCCGCCAGTGTCTCACCCTCAAACGGAGCTCTCCCCGTCGCCATCTCGAAAAGCACGACGCCCAGAGCGAAAAGGTCGGTGCGCGCGTCGAGCGTCTTTCCGAGCGCCTGTTCGGGCGACATGTAGCCGACCGTGCCGACGGGCCTCCCGCTGCTGGAACTCGCCCTCCCCGTCGTCGCTTCCTCCGCGCCCCACATCGAAACAGGCCGGAAGAACTTCGCCACGCCGAAGTCGAGGATCTTGACGCGATCGTCCTCCGTAATCATGACGTTGGCGGGCTTCAAGTCGCGGTGCAGGACTCCCGCCGCGTGAGCACACGCAAGGCCCTCGGCGATCTGAGAAGCGAACGCCAGCGTTCTCGGGAGCGTCAGCGGTGCGCCGCCGCTCAAAAGCTCGCGCAGGCTCCGGCCCTGAACCAGCTCCATGGTCATGAAGATCAGGCCCTCGGCTTCCTCCACCGAGTAGAGGTGCACGATGTTGGGATGATTCAGGGCGGCCGCGGCTTTGGCTTCGCGCCGAAACAGCGCGAGACGATCGGCTGATGCGGAAACGTCCGGACGAGGAAGTTTGAGCGCGACTCGCCGGTCGAGCCTCGTGTCCTGGGCGACGTACACGTCTCCCATCCCGCCACTGCCAAGCCCTGCCAAGACGACGTAGTGACCTAGGTGTCTACCGATCACGGCTTCCGCGGTTCTCCTAGAGAGCGAACGTCACGATCGAACGCAAAGGCCGCAAAGGCCGCAGAGAAGAACAGTCAGTCGATTACTCGGACACGCTTCGGGGAGCCCAGAGCCTCTAGGGATTACGATCGAACGCAGAGGCCCCAGAAGTAAGACAGCACTTCTTTGCGGCCTTCGCGGCCTTTGCGTTCCATCGGCGGTGTCGATTACTCGGACACGCTCCTAGAGGCGCGAACCGGCGGGAATGAGCTCAGACCGCACTTACAGCGTCCGGCTTCGGGGTTTCCCCGGTGCCAGATGCGAGTCCGGCACTGGGGGCAGGACCACTTCTCGTCCAGCGCCGCAATGCGCTCCAGCGCCGCTTCCACTTCGCTCGCTCCGGCGCGGCCGCGGCTTCCGTGGACTGCCACGTTCAGCGTCGCCCCGACGTCCGCCTCGAGGTTCTTGAGGAGCGGCTCGACTGACTCCAACAGGAGCTTCGCTCGCTCTTTCAGCGTACGACGCACTCCCTTGAACAGCTCGCCGATCTCCCGCTTGTCGTTCCCCTGGCCGCGCCGGAAGGGGAGCGGCGCCCAGAGCGCCTCGCACACCTCCTGCAGCAGTTCTTCGAGCGCGCGACGCGCCTTGGTGGCCGCGCCGTGAACGTCCCCGCTTTCGAGTCGTTCCCGAGCATTCCGGAGAATGCCCGTCGTTTCATATTGCGTCGTCCGCGGACCGGCGGCGTAGCTCCAGGACGTGAACTCGAGCTTCCGCCAGGACGGCGCGCGGCGGCTCAAATGTTCGAAAAACTGCTGGTCGTGAGTGAGCACGATGAGCTGCCACTCGGAGAACCCGTCCGCCAGAAGCTCGGCGAGTCGCCCGCGGTGCTCGACGTCGAAGCTGTTGATCACGTCATCGAGCAGGAGAAAACCGATCTGCTCGTTGAAGGTTTCCGCCATCGCCAGGAAGAGCGCTATCGCAAGCGAGTTCAGGTGTGACTCGCTGAGCACACCGTGAGGAGGGCGCTGCCGCGATCCGTAGAACTCGATCGCCAGCTCGACTCCCTTGGCGGTCCATGGCTCGACGCTCACCGAGTCGAGGTCCTCTCCCGGGTGAAGGGCCGAATAGATCTCGGCGACCCGGCGGCTGATCCGCTTCAACAGCTGGGCCACATCTTCCTGCTGCTTCGTCTGATAAGCGTCGAAGACGCGCTCGGCGAGATCCAGCGCGCGGCGAGCTCGGGCGGCTTTCTTCTCCGCCAGCCGCCAGGCGTTCACCTGCTGACATAACGCCGCCAGCATGATGAGCTGCGTATCGCGCGTGCCGGGTTCCGGCGGCGACGCTTTTCGAGCCAGTGCGCCAGCGGCTCGGTCCCACTTGCGCATTTCGGAGAGAGCGCTCGTGATCGCCTCGATCTTGACGGGCGCGAGTGCGTCGACGCTCTCCCTGACCCCGGCGTGCGGGATGTCGGGAAGCGGGGGCAGCTCGAACCCCACGGCGAGCGCGTGATGGTGAATCGAGAGGCGCTTGTCGTGGAGCGCCTCCAGGTCGTCCGCCTGCTGGGCGACCGGGTCGCGGAAGCGCTCGAGGTCTCGAGACGCTTCCATCACTTCGACGAGCGCGTGTTCGATTCTCCGGGCCAGGTTCCTTTCATCCACCGTCTGGCCGCAGAGGGGACAGTGTCCCTTGTCGATCGACCCGGTTTCGAACAGGCGTTTGGCCTCACGCACCAATGAGGCGCGCGGTAGAAGGCGCGCCCGGTCCGACGTCACCAGATCGTTCCACGCCTGGACCGCGCGCGGGTCGAAGGCCGGCGTGCCGAGCGTTTTGATTTCGGCCAGAAAACTCTGGCGATCAGACGCTTCTGAAACGGACGCACTGGCGCCAGCCGCCGTAGTGATCCAGGAAGGATCGGCCACCTGATCGAGCGTCTGCGGTGGATCGATCCCGAGCATCCGGCAGATCTCCTGGAGGTTTGCGAGAACCGTGTCCTCGCTTGCTTCCTTGGATCCCGAAGCCAGCGCGCGAAGGTACGTTCGGGCCTCTTCCTCCGCGCCTTTGGATTTCTTGCGAAGGTCGTTTCGCGCCCGTTGAAGATCCTCTCGAAGACTCTCGATAGCGTCCAGGCCGAGGATGTCCACCAGGGCCTTCCACTTCTCCGTCTTGGTCTTGTTGATGAAGTCTGCAAGCGTGCGTCCGCGAAGGAGGAAGGTTTCCCGCCGGATGGCGTGGAAGCCCTCAGCGGTCCGCTCGTCGGGGAAGACGGCCTTCCCACCGAGCGTGCCGCTCGTGAAGACCTCGACCGACGTGACGCCGTTGGCCTCGCCACCCACGTAGCGCACCGCGTGTTGGCGGCCTTCATGGGACAGAAGCTCAATCTCGCCCGTGAAGTACCACTCCAGCGCATCGGCGATCGTGCTCTTGCCGGTGCCGTTGTCGCCGTAGACGACGATGCTCTCACCCTTCCCGAAATCCACGGTCATCTCGTCCGGGACTCCACGGAAGGCGTGCATCACGAGACGCTGGACCTTTTCATTCACCGGCGACATCCTCGAACAGCTGACGGATCGCCTGCGATCGGTCCACGTCGTCCTTCTTCAGGACCTCCTCGAAACGTCGAGCGAA
>QHWF01000392.1 GCA_003222455.1 Acidobacteriota bacterium | reverse complement strand
GAGGCCAGTACTGGTTCCGCTGTTATTTGTCCTGCCTGTCCTGCCCGTCTTTTTTGCAATAGCGCTGGGGCCCCACCCCCAGCGCGAACTGACGCTGACGCTTCGCTGCGGCGGTGCTTGGCCGCGGCGAAGCGTGGCCGCAGGCGCTCCCGTCCTGCCTGTCCGGTTCGCCACACGCTGATCAACTCGGCTCCTTCGAAAATGGCCGGCCAGATCGTCGCGAAGGACCATGCGTACCCGACCGTGCGCAGGACGACGTTCTCGGGCAGGCCGACGTAATGCCAGTTTCTGAGCACCAGGTTGAACGACTCGAATACGAGCCAGAGCGGAATCGACACCAGACAGAGCGCGGCGAACTCGCGTGGCGACGAACGCATCCAGGAGTCGCCGCGCGCGCGGTATACCACGGCATCCGCGAAGATGATGAAGCCGGTCCACGCAATTGGTGTGTTCCACGACGCGAACGGCTCGATGCCTGCCACGGTCGCGGCTTCGGACACGATCATGATTGCGAGCCCGAGGAAAATGTACTTGTTTACCACGGAGGACACGGAGGACGCGGAGGGTCGATCCTGCATGGTTCAAGCTTGCCACTCAGGCGAGACCATCGGAAGCAGACACCGTATACATCTTGAATCAATCCTCTCTACCGGATTTACCTCCGCGTCCTCCGTGTCCTCCGTGGTAGCACTTACGTAACTCTCATGCGGTACGAGCAGCCGCGCAACGCCGGTGTGCCGACGCCTTTGCCGAAGATCATCACCTTATGTGTGCTGCCAAGACCACCGGGAAGGATGAGCGTCTTGAGATTGCGGACTCCCACCCCACGGCGCAAAGTCCGCGCCGTGGGGGCCCCGGTTGATTCGCCGTGATTGCGGATTGATTGTCGCTCTCCGAATTCCGGCGGCAGCAGTCCCAGCAGGAAATACGTCTGGTCCATGAACCCGAGCGTCTGCAGTCCTTCGGCCTCGGCCGCCGCGCGCACGCTGGTGAAGTCGACGTGCGCCGTGATGTCCTGGTTGCCTGGCGACTGCAGCCACGCCGGCACGCCGGGTGACTCGGGTCCGGTGCTCTGGTGACGGCTGAAGGTCGTGAGCGTCCCAGCCGCGTGGGTCGGCGAGTACAACTCGCGCGCCTCGTGGCCGTAGTCGATCACCATGATGAAGCCGCGGCGAAGGCGTCGCGCTGCTTCCCGGACCCACTGCACCGCGCGAAGGTTGATCTCGACCCGCCAGCCCGGCTGCAGCTCGACGCCAAGTCGTTCGAGGTACTCGTGCAGCGCAGGGGTGGAGACGGGACCTTCGGTCAACGCAAGATCCTCTGTCCCGATCGCCGGGCGTCCGCTGACATAAACCTCCCGCAATCCGCGTTCGCGCATCACGACCTGGTGAACCGGCAGCGCATCGAGCAGCTCGTTGGCGATCAACACACCTTCGAACGAGCCGGGCAGCGCCGCATCGGACCAGACCAACCGGCCGGCATGGTCGCCCAGTGTCGACGCGTGTGCCGCCCGCGCCCGGGGGGACACTTCACTCAGGTGCAACCGGATTGAATCGTAGAACCCCGAGGCGCGTGCGCGCGCGGCGCTCAGGATATCGGCCGAGAGACGTCCGTTCCCAGCGCCGGCCTCGACGAGATCGAACGAATTCTGAATTCCGAATTCTGAATTCAGAATTTCAGCCATTTCGGCGAGCTGTGTGGCGAGAAGCTCGCCAAACAATGGCCCAACGTCCACGCTGGTAAAAAAATCGCCCGTGCGGCCGGATCGTCGGGCCGCACGGGCGTAGTAACCGAGTTCAGGATGGTAAAGCGCCAGCTCGATGTACGCGGCCACCGTCATCGGGCCGCGTTCACGGACTACATCAGCAATCTGCAATCACTGGCCGCCTGGGAGCGTGTCCGAGTAACGGACGCCACGCCGTGGAACGCAAAGGCCGCGAAGGCCGCGAAGAAATCCTCTTACTTTGCGTCCTTTGCGACCTCTGCGTTCGATCGTAACGTTGCCCAGAGCCGAAAGCCACAAGCCAAAAGCCGACAGCTGCGTTACTCCTTCTTCACCGGCACGAACACTTCCTGGTCGCCGCGCCACACGCGCAATTGCGCGAGGTGGCCACTCTGCACTTTGCGCAGCTCGGCGGCAGCCGCGGATGCGTTCGACACGGCCTGGCCGTTCACCGAGAGAATCACGTCGCCTTGCCGCAACAGTCCGGCCGCCGGCCCGTCGGCTTCGACTTCGCTCACGACGGCACCGGTCTGTCCGGACGGCACGCGCAGCCGGCGCGCCATTTGTGGCGTGAGATTGTCGAGCGTCAGACCGAAGCTGCCGGTTCTGTGCTGTTCCGGAGGCTCCTGATCGGGGTTCGTCGGCCGCCGGCCACCCGCGCTCTGTTCGGCCTCGAGATCGAGCTCTTCAACCGTGACGTTCAGCGTCTTCTCCTGCTTGTCGCGGATCACCTTGACCGGAACCGATGTGCCAGGCTTCGTGGCGACGACCATCTTGACGAGATCGTCGCTCTTCGTAATCGGCCGTCCGTTGTACTGGGTGATGACGTCGCCCGGCTTGAGGCCGGCTTTGTCGGCGGCGCCGGCCGGCGTCACCTGGGCGACGACGGCGCCGGCGCGCGACTTCAACCCGAAATCCTCGTACCCTTCACGTGGCACTTCCTGCACCGAGACGCCGATGCGGCCCCTGATGATCTTGCCGGTGCGAAGTTGCGGGAGCAGATCGCGGATGGTGTTGATCGGGACCGCGAAGCCGATGCCGATGTTTCCTTCGCTGCGCGCGTTGGTGATGATGGCGGTGTTCACGCCGATGACTTCGCCGCGCAGGTTCAGCAGCGGTCCGCCCGAGTTGCCGGGATTGATCGCCGCGTCGGTTTGAATCATGTCGTTATTGCGGCCCGTCGTCACGCGGAACGCGCGTCCGGTGGCGCTGATCACGCCAACCGTCACCGTGTGCGTATACCCGAACGGATTGCCGATCGCCATCACCCAGTCGCCCGGCGCGATCTGTCCTGAATCGCCGAACTTCGCTTCGGGCAGCGCGTGGCCCGGTTTCTCGACGAGCTGAATGAGCGCGCTGTCGGTCAGCGGATCGCGGCCGATCAGTTTCGCGTCGTACTCGACATCGTCGCCTTCACCGTAGAAGGCGACGTGAATCTTCGTCGCATCCTCGACGACGTGATTGTTCGTGAGAATAAAGCCGTCCTTGGTGATGATGAAGCCGGTACCGGCGGCCTGTGTTGTCTGTTCGCGCGGACGCCGGCGCCCACCGCCCTGACCTTGGCCCTGTCCCGGCGCCTGGTCGTCCTGGCTGCCACCGGCCGGAGGGAGGGGGCCGCCGAAAAACCGATGGAAGAGATCATCCGGCGAGCCGCCGCCGCCAAAGAAGTCGGTGAGGTCCTGTGTGCGCGTCTTCATCTCGGTCCGAATGTTGACGACCCATGGCGTGGCCGACTTCGCGATGTTGCGGAACGTATCGGCATTCAGCGGCCCGGTGACTGGCGCGCTGTTCATGGACGGTACCGGAATCGTCTGCGCCGACGAGGTTGGCGCGAGATCGAGACGCGAGGCGATGACCATGCCGACGGCCAGCGACGCGACGATGGTCAGAAGAAAATAGAACAGCGTGGTCTTGCGGGTTGACATCGTAACGACCTCCGCCGGGCCCTCAGGTCCGGCTTACTCCAGGACTGAGATTTCTGTCTGCACCGGTCCGGTGACCGTTGCCTCTCGTGTCGCGACAACCATGTTGATTTCCGTGCGCACGCCGAAGTCGTTGAAATACACGCCGGGTTCGATCGTGAAACCCGTGCCGGGCAGCAGCCGGCGATCGTCGTGGGTTTCGTAATCGTCGATGTTGACGCCGTTGCCGTGCACCGATTCGCCGAGACTGTGCCCGGTCCGGTGGAGGATGTGTGCGCCGTAGCCAGCCTCGCGGAGAACGGACGAAGCGGCGCGATCGACTTCCCAGCCGCGGAGCTCACGATCGGCGTGGATAGCGTCCTGCACCAGCCGAACCGCCGCGTCGCGTGCGGCTGCGACCGCAGCGAACGCGTTCCTGAATCGCTCGGGGACGATGCGACCGGTATATCCCATCCAGGTGATGTCCGCAAACACCGCGCCCGCACGATCGAGCTTACCCCAGAGGTCCAGCAGCACCAGCTCGTCCCTGTTGATGACGCGGTGGGCCGTCGCCGTCGGCAGATAATGCGGGTTCCCGGCATTCTCAGCGGCCGAGACGTTCGGCGCTGAGTCGCTGATGAGACCTTCTTCCTGGAACCAGCCGGCCATGAGCTGCTGAATGTCGAACTCGTTGGTGGCGATGCCGTCTTGCAGGCGTCGCGCAATGGCCTCGAAGGCGCGATCCTTCACGCGGTACAGCATTTCTGAAGCCGTCCGATGCGTCGCCGTGGCCGCAGCGTCCCACACGGATGAGAACCGCTGCACGAGGTCGGCCGACGAGACGACCGTGGCTCCTGACTGACGCACCAGTTCAACCGTCCCGGCGTCGATGCGCGCCACATACGGAATCGCGCAAGCCGGCGAATATTCCATGGCCACGGTCCCCGTGCCAGCCAGCAGCCGGCGAAGGCCCGCCTCGAGCTGGTCCCGGCCCGCGTACTGTTCGGTTGTTCCCGGCAAGTGCGCCAGCGTGTTTCGCTCGATCGCGTGCACCAGGCCGTGCGGTTCGCCCGTCGCGGGAATGAGGTAGTACCATCGCCGGGTTGCCAGATGACCTCCCTGGCGCGCGACGCCGGTGACGTCCAGGGCAATCGGATTGAGCCCGCGAAAATCGTACAGGAGCCACGCGTCGATGCCCTCGGCTTTCAGCGCCTGCTGGACGTCTGAGATGTTGAGCCGGACCGTGGGATCGGCGGTACTGGACGAGGCCATCCGATCCAGTATAGCCGGACGCTATAATCGGTTCACCGAGAGAACATCATGAAACGACGAATCCGAGTTGCG